>NZ_JANSHO010000018.1:0-124602 GCF_047502635.1 Synechococcus sp. RC10B2 | reverse complement strand
CTAGCTCGGTGCCAGGCTCATCTCTCCACACCAACCCCCCAATACAAGGGGGGTTGTTGCGTATCTCAAGGGGTAACTCTGCAGTCTCTATGGGTGTAGAGGGTGTACGGAATTCCTTCTCCGGGACTATTGGGGTGCTTTCACAGGAGCGGGTGATGGGTTGTTGCGCAAAAAGGGTTGTACAGCTACGAAGCCCAATCCAAAAGAGGCGACTACCAAAAGAACTGCAGCGGCCATCCAAAGCAAAACGGATCCTTGGGATCCGTGATGTTGATCGCGCACCCGTTGGTAGACACTGGTGGCATGAACCTCGCCACCCATATTCTGCATCAACTCTTCCAAGGAGGGAATCTGATAGCCGGCACGGGGGTAAGGAGGCTCAGCAGGAGTGTCTTGACGGGGACGGGGGGGTAGAGTGGAGGGCTGAGATCGGGGCTCAAGGGGGGGGGTGGCAAAGTCAGAGTAAGAGGGAGTTGGATAGACGTTGCCAGGGAAGGGTGAAACCTCGCTGCGAGCTTGGCGTCGCTTGAGGCGATTCAAAAAATCATAGGAGGGAGAGGCTTGGTCATGTTCTGAGGTCAGGCCATCCCCTCGAAAAGGGGCTGCAGCAGCCTCTCTTTCAAGAGCAGCGGCTTGGCTTGTGTCAGCAAGCCGTAGGCTGATTTGCTGTAGGCGCTTCAAGGCCTGGCCCAATTGCCCCTGAAATTCTTGCGCGATGGCAGTAATTTCTCCAGACAATTGTTGATGCAGAGCGCGCAGGCGCTGGTTTTCGGAGGAGAGGCGGCTCACCTGCTGACGGGCAGATTCCAGCTCTTCAGCCACTTGTTGATATACCTGGATTGGCACTGTCCCCGGCCCGGTCTCTAGTGAGGCAGGGGCGCGAAAGCTGCTGTTGCCGGGCAAGCCATTGGGGTTGCCGTTGCGAGCTTCAGAGGGGCTAGAACCCCGAAAGTCGTACTGCATAAGTTGAATCAATCCGTCAGAAAGGATGAAAAGCTGAGGAAGGTGGGCAGGCGGGGATCCCGAACAGACAAGGCCGCAAGGATCACCCAGGGGTAGCGCTGAACACCGACCGGCCGAGGATGCCTAGCGCTATGCTTAGTGTAAGCGGCAATTGCTAACCCAAGCATACCGCTAAGCTTTTTGGATGGGAGCCCCTTTCTAGCAGTTTTTCTCGCCCGCAAGCGTTATTTCGGGATCTCCGAGAGATTGCTCGAGGTGTCGTTTTGATCGAGGAGTTGGGGAATACCCCCCACCCAGTCTGGAGAAGCTGTGGATTCCGACTCTGAAGGGGGAGAGTTCCGCAACGGCCGCTCCAGATCTCGTCGTAGGTGGGTTTCCAACCGTTCCAACTGTTCCAGTTCGGTAACAAAGTCTTTTATACCCTGGAACTTGCGGTACACGGAGGCAAAGCGCACATAGGCAACTTCGCTCAGGCGCTGTAGGCGCTCCAGTACCATCTCGCCAATGCGTAGGGTAGTTACCTCTTGAACGTCTTCCAGTTGCAGTTTTTCTTCGATTTCGTTGACCAACTCCTCCATCTGCTTGACGCTAACCTGGGTTTTTTGGCAAGCGCGCATCACCCCCTGCAAGATCTTGTTGCGGTTAAAACTCTCTCGGGATCCATCCCGTTTAATGACCATGATGGGCATGAATTCGATGCGCTCATAGGTGGTGAAGCGATAGCCACAGGACATGCACTCCCGCCGCCGCCGCACGCTTTGGCCACCTTCTGCCGAACGGGACTCTAAAACACGAATTTCTTGCTTGCCGCAGCGGGGACATTTCATGACGTGGGCTCCTTGAACCAAGTAACACGTGAAGAGAGGGTGCTCCAATTCTAGTGAATACCAGACAGCTAGGCATTGGGGGTGGACTCCCACCAAGCAGCGGCTTGCGCTTGGATTTGGGCCCTCTGCTCTGGCTGGAGGCGATCCAGGTGGGCCAGTACCCCTTTCATTCTTCCCAAGGGAAGCAAAAGGGGCCGGTGGCGCAACAGGAAATCCCAGTAGAAGGTATTGAAGGGACAGGCCCGTTCGCCCACCTTTTCGCTGGGATTGTAGCGGCAATGGCGGCAGTAGTCACTCATTTTGCGGATGTACTGGGCGGAAGCGGCGTAGGGTTTGGTGGAAAGCATGCCCCCGTCGGCAAAGAGGCCCATGCCGATGACGTTGGGCTGCATCACCCAGTCGTAGCTGTCGATGAACACGTCGTGAAACCACGCTTCTACGGCTTGAGGTTGGATACCGCTGATGAGCGCGAAATTGCTGAGCACCATTAGGCGCTGGATGTGGTGGGCATAGCCATGGCGGCGAATTTGCCTCAGGGTGTGCCGCAGGCAGGCCATGTCCGTTTCGCCTGTCCAAAAAAAGTCGGGCAGGGGGCGGTAGTGGCCAAAAAAGTTGGTCTGGGCATAGCCCTGGGGCATTTGGTATTCGTAGAAGCCGCGCATGTATTCCCGCCAGCCCAGGATCTGGCGGATGAAGCCTTCGGCAGAGGGGAGAGGGATCCCGCCGCGATGGTAGGCCTGCTCGGCAGCGGTGATGACTTCTTGGGGGGTGAGGAGCCCTAGGTTGAGGTAAGGGGAAAGGAGGGAGTGGTAGAGGAAGTCTTCTTCGACTTGCATAGCGTCCTGCCAGGGGCCGAAGTGGGGCAGGCGGTGCTGGATGAAGTCCTCAAGCACCTGCAGGGCTTGGGCACGGGTGACGGCCCAGCCAAAGCCTTCCAGGGATCCAAAGTGGTGGCCGTAATGGCGCCGCACTTTCTCCATCACCGCCTGCGGGATGGCGTCGGGGGGAAACGTCAGAGGCGGCGGGTAGCGCCGGCCAGGTTGGGGAGGCTGCCGGTTTTCCCGGTCGTAGTTCCAGCGCCCGCCGAGGGGCTGGGAGCCGTCCATGAGGATGCGGAAGCGTTTGCGCCCTTGGCGATAGAAGTCCTCTAGGAGGAGGCGCTTGCGGCCTGAGGCCCAGTCGATAAATTGGCGGGCTGTCCAGAGAAAGTGGTTATTTTCCAAGACCAGGAGGGGGCAGGGGAGGGCAGACCTCAGCTTTTCCACCTCATCCCGGACGGGAATATCGGTGGGCTGCATGAGGCGGATCTGTTGCAATCGATGTTGCCTAGCCCAGGCTTGCAGGGGTTCGGCATAGTCTTCGGCTTCCGCATAGGTGACGGGGTGGCCGCGCTGTTGCAATTCTTGGGCAAAGTGGCGCATGGCCGACCAGACCAGGACCAGCTTTTGCTGGTGATGGTTGCGGGAGCTGGCCCAGGCGTGGGACTCGACAAGGAGAACGGGAACGCGGTGGGGGGGGAGGGCTGAGAGGGAGGCCAGGGCTGCGGATGCAGTTGATCCGAAAGGATCCAAACTCCTTCTGAACCCGTGGTCGAGACGGTCATGGGGAATTCTGGATAGCTTAGATAGCTGGATCCAGGTTGAGTTTAGCTCTGGGGCAGAACGCTAAAGGGAGGGGATCCAGCCGGCTATGGGCGAGATAGCCAGAAGGAAGGTCCAAAAGGGGCAAGGGATCCCCTTTCTCCAGGTCTGGGCCGGGCTGGGGATGGTGGCGCTGCTGCTGCTGCTGGTTTGGAACTGGAGCGATCCCCTGCCGCCGGCCTGGGATGAGGCGCAGCACCTGTTGCAGGCGCAGGCGTTTGGGGATCACCTGAGCCGGTTTCGCTGGGAAGGGCTGTGGTGGCAGCAGTTTTTGCACTTGAACCAGCGCTACCCGCCTCTGGCCTATTGGTTGGGGATCCCGTTGGCAGCGCTGCATCCGTTTGGCCGGGCCGATGGGCAGTTGCTCAATTTGGTGTTGCTGGGGATCCTGACCCTGGCCACCCAGCGGCTGGGGTGGCGGGCCTATCGCTCTTGGGAAGTGGGCTGGCTGGCGGCAGTGTTGGTGCTTCTCTATCCGGGGATCACGGCTTTGGCTCATGTCTACATGCTGGAGCTGCCGCTGCTGGTGGCGGTTACGCTGGCTTTTTGGGCGCTGTGGGCCTACGCGGAGGAGCCGTCCTGGCGGGGGGCGGTGGGGGTGGGGGCGGGGCTGGCGGCGGTGCTGCTGACCAAGTGGACGGGGGTGCTGTTTTTGCTGCCGCCGCTGCTGGCTGTTCCGCTGGGGGTGAGGATCCCTTGGCCGCTGCGGCTGGCCCACCTGGCCCTGGGAATGGGGGTGACGCTGCTCTTGTGCTGGCCCTGGTATGGAGCTAACTGGCTGTTTGTGCTCAGCAATGGGTGGGCCTATGCCGACACCGCCCACTACTACGTCACCTGTGCGGCGGGATCCCTGTGCTGGTGGACGGCCTACTTGCGCTGGTTGCCCCTGCAGATGGGCCCTTGGCTATGCCCCTTGCCACTGCTGAGCTTGTGGGGATCCCCAAGCCGGCGGGAGGCTCTCCTGTGGGGTCTCTACGGAGGGGGCTACCTTCTCTACACCCTGGTAGCCATTAAGGATGTGCGCTTTACTTTGCCGCTGTTGCCCCTGCTGGCCATCCTCTCGGCAGGAGGGCTGGCCAAGCTTTGGCGCTACTTGGGCGAGCGCTGGGGGGAAAGGGCGCTGCGCCGGGGAGTGGGCATGAGCCTAGCCCTAGGAGCTCTGGCCCTCTTGAACCTGGGGCAGCCCCTCGCTCCCGGCGTGGCTCCGCTCTGGAAAGGGATCCAGATGCGCTGGCAGGGGCAGCACCCTCAACAGGAGCTGACGCGGTGGATTGGATCCCGGGTGCAGCCAGGTTTGACCGCCACCCTAGGCGTTCTTCCCAACACCGAGCTGATCTCGTCGGAAACTCTCAGCTACTTGGCGGCCCTACAGCGCTGGCCCATCACCTTCCGCGGCGCCGGCCAAACCCCCTGGCCAGAGGTGGAGCTGGCGCTTCTGGATGGGTTTGTGGATGCGCCAGGGGAGCAAGGAATTGTCGGCCCCTACGGTCCAGCTAAGGAGCAAATTCGGCAACTCCTAGACAAAA
Source organism: Synechococcus sp. RC10B2 (assembly GCF_047502635.1). Taxonomy (NCBI): domain Bacteria; kingdom Bacillati; phylum Cyanobacteriota; class Cyanophyceae; order Synechococcales; family Synechococcaceae; genus Synechococcus; species Synechococcus sp. RC10B2. Next base: position 119,646 of record NZ_JANSHO010000018.1, on the reverse strand, counting down.
GTCCTGACTGGCAGCAAGAGCATTTTGATCTGCCGGCGGTGGGCCGGCTGTCCACCTACTTCCCCAGCAAGCCCAGGGTTGTGCTGCAAGAGTTGCCCGCTGCGGCAGAGGCGGTGGAGCTGCTAGAGCTCCAGGTCTTGCCAGAGGAAGGGATCCCAGCCTGGCACTTGCGCTGGCAGGGGCCAGCCCAGGACTTGGCGCAAACCCTCGTCTGGGCGCGACTGGAAGATCCCCAGGGGCAGGTCTTGGCCAAGCGGGCCTGGGTGGTGGGACAGAACCGCCTGTTGCCCTACGCCGCCGGCAGTTGGCAGGTGGAGGAGATCTTGGCCTGGCCAGAGCTGGCAACCAAAGAAGGAATCCTCCACCTGGAGTGGCAACCTCCCCAGGGAAGGCGTCGGTCGTTCAGTCAGCCCTGGGAGGGATCCCGCAGCGGGAAAGGGGGATCCCTTATCTCCCCTGGAGATCCCCTCTTTCTCCTACGACAGGCGGCCAAGGCGGCTGTGCAGGGAGATCTCGAGGCCCTCTCCCTTTACCTCAACGCCTGGACAACGTTGCAATATCCAACTTTTCTCACCGATCCGGACCGAGCTTTGATCCGCCAACTGCTGGAGGGAGAACAACACTGGGCAGCCGCCCAGGGCCAGCGGGAAAAGCAGATCCAAAGCCACTACGAGCTGGCGTTGCTGGAGGTGGCTCTGTTGCGGCCGCAAGCAGCCCAGCAGCATTTTGAACAAATTGTCAAGTTGAATCCTGAAGACAACTGGGCACGGGCCTACTTGGCGTTTTTACGGGTCTTTTTTACCCGTGATTTCCAGGGCTTCCAGGGGCTGCGGCAAGAGCTGGTAAATGCTTTTCATCCTCTCTGCCAGAAAGCTGATCTGGATTGGAATTTAGAGGGGATCTGTGCTGCTCTTTTGCAAGAAAATCCAGCTCCATCTGAGAAACCTGAGATAGCAGGAAATCAGCAAAAGCCTTAGCCACAAGCGAAAGGCGCTTGGAGCGCAAATAGACCAGATACCAAAACCCCTGGATGGGAAACTCCTCCACATCCAAAATGGCTAAATGCTGTTGCCACCCCCCTAGAGCCAACACATGCTGGGACAAAACCGAAATGCCTAACCCGCCGATAATGCCCTGGCGAATGGCTTCGCCACTGCCTATCTCCATGCGGATGTTGAGCTTGAGGTTATGTTTGTCGAAGAGCCGCTCCACCGCCATGCGGGTGCCGGAGCCGGGCTCGCGGGCCAAGAAGGGCTCTTGAGCAATACGGGCCAGGGGGATCCGCTTCTGGCCCGCCAAAGGATGGTGAATAGGAGCCATCACCACCAAGGGATTTTCCAGGAAAGGCTGGGCTACCACATCCAGATCCTCTGGCGGCATCCCCATCACGTAGAGGTCGTCCATGTTGTTACTCAGCCGCTCCAGAACTTGCTGCCGGTTTAGCACCTTCAGGGACACGTCGATACCGGGATACTGCTGACAAAACGCCCCCAGCAGGCGGGGAATAAAGTATTTGGCTGTAGTGACCACACCAATGCTCAGTCGCCCTTGTTTTAACCCCTTCAGGTCGGCGAGGGTCATCTCAAATTCGTTCAACTGCTCAAAGATTTTTTGACAAGTTTGGTACAAAGCTTGCCCCGCCTCTGTGAGATAGAGCCGCTTGCCCACCTGCTCAAACAGCGGCAGCCCCACCGATTTGCTCAATTGCTTGATCTGCATGGAAATCGTGGGCTGGGTCAGGTAAAGCTCCTCAGCGGCACGGGTGAAGCTGAGATGACGGGCAGCAACCTCGAAGATTTGCAACTGGTGCAGCGTAATGGCCTTCATGGAGAATCAAGGATCACTAAAGGTTTACTCTTAAATCATAAAACTCAATCTATGACCCTTGGCGAGATTTCCCTGAGAGCTCGCCGGCTCGAGCGGGTCTCCGCGGGCTCTTCTTCTGGAGGACGGAGAGGGACTGGCGAGCCGTTTAGCTACTGTGAGAATGTCGAAGGCCAGGTGCTACCACCCCTTTTTGGGCAGATCTGGAGGAGAAGGGTAAATTAGGATAGGAAGACACGGTTGTGCGGTGTGGAGCAGCGCCTGGTTTTTTCCCGGAGCAGCGCAGATGGCAGTTTACGAAGGCAATTTTGTTCAGACGGGGGATCTGCGTCTGGCCATTGTTATCAGTCGGTTTAACGATTTGATTGCCGGCAAATTGTTGGAGGGGTGCCAAGATGCCCTGAAGCGGCATGGCATCGATGTCAGCTCGGAGAGCCAGCAGGTGGACTATTACTGGGTGCCCGGCAGCTTTGAGGTGCCTATGTTGGCCTGCCAACTGGCGCAGTCCCGCCGTTACGATGCCATCATCTGCCTGGGGGCGGTCATTCGGGGCCAAACCCCCCATTTCGACTATGTGGCAGCAGAGGTGGCCAAGGGGATCGCGGCAGCCAGTTTTCGCACCGGCGTGCCGGTCATCTTCGGGATCCTCACCGCCGATACCCTACAGCAGGCGCTGGAGCGGGCTGGGATCAAGAACAACAAAGGCTGGGAATACGCCATGAGCGCTCTGGAGATGGCCACCCTGATGCGCCAAGTAGCTCCCCTCTTGCAAGGGAGCGACAGGGCTGCCAGCAATGGGGCGGCCTCCCGCCCCTCTCTGCCCGGTGGAGCGGAAGCCCTGCAGCCGGGGGTAACTCTGGAGGGTGCCGCCTACTGACGGCGGGTTAAACGGGTGAGCACCTCGTTGGAACGCTGCACAAAGGCCCGTGCGGCTGCCGGGTCAAAGCTTTTCTGGGTAATCAGCGCCAGATCGTAGATGTGGTTGCAGATGAGGTTGACCAGCTCCGGATCCCGCCCCTCCTCGGCCAGAGCCTGCAGGTTTTGGATCAAGGGGTGGGCGGTGTTGAGCACCAGCGTGTGCTCTTCCAAAAACTCCATTGGCTTCTGTTGCAGGATGGCATTAAGCTCCTGCAGGCGCCGCAGCGCCTCCGGCAGCAGGATCATAGCCGGAACCGACTCCGACTTGAGGGCCTCGGCTTTGATCTGCAGCTTCTCTTTGCCCAAAGCCTGACGAAAGAGATCCACCAGCTTTTCGCTGCGGGTTTTTTGTGTTACCGGGTCGACGAGCTCGGCAGCTTTGTCTTTTTGGATCAGCGTCTCGTCCAGCTCGGAATCCACCCGCTTAAATTGGATCCCTTCTTCCCGATACTCCCGCTCCAGGAAGCTGCTGAAGTGGCTGTCGATCCAGCTATCCAGCATAATGACTTCTAGTCCTTGGGAGCGGTGCAGGTCGATATAGGCGCTCTGGGCTGCCTCGTCGGTGGCGTAGTAAACCCGCTTATTCTGTTTCTCCCGCGTGCGCTCCAGGTACTCTTTGAGGGTCACGTACTCAGGTTTATCGGCAGGGGATCCGGCCAATCGGAAGATGAGAATGTCTTTAATCTGGGCGAAGAACTTGTCGTTGTTCATCGCCCCAAATTTCATGAAGAGGCTGATATCCGGCCAGACCTTGACATATTTTTCGTAGTCTTCTTTGTAGAGCTCGTTGAGGCGATCCGCCACCTTTTTGGCCACGTGATCCCCAATGCGCCTGACGGTACGGTCATTTTGTAAAAAACTGCGGGAGACGTTGAGGGGAATGTCTGGGCTGTCGATGGCGCCGCGCAGAGGCAGGAGGAATTTGGGAATGACTTCTTCGCAGTTATCCTGGACAAAAACTTGGTTGCAATACAGCTTGACCTGACCCTTAGTGGGATCGATATCAGGCCGCAGCTTGGGGAAGTAGAGGATCCCTTGCACGATGAAGGGGTAATCTGTGTTGATGTGTACCCAGAAGTGGGGATCCTCTTGGAAGGGATAGAGGTAGCGGTAAAACTCTAGGTAATCCTCATCCTTGAGCTCAGAGGGAGGAATCTTCCAGAGGGGCTTTTGCCGGTTAATGACTTCTCCGTTGAGTTTAATGGGGACGGGAATGAAGTCGCAGTATTTGCGCACCAATTCGCGGATGCGGCCCGGCTCCAGGTACTCCTCGCTATCCGGGCTGAGGTAAAGGGTAACCGTGGTGCCGATGGCGGAGCGCTGGGAATCGGAAAGGGTAAAAGTTGGGCTGCCGTCGCAAGACCATTTCACAGGGGTGCTGCCCGGCTGATAGGAAAGGGTGTCGATCTCCACCCGCTGCGCCACCATAAAAGAGGAATAGAACCCCAGGCCAAAGTGGCCGATGATCGCCTGTTCTGCGTCTTTGCCTTTGTACTTTTGAAGGAACTCCTCAGCGCTGGAAAAGGCCACTTGGTTGATGTATTTTTTCACCTCTTCGGCAGTCATGCCGATGCCAGTGTCGCTGACCGAGAGGGTCTTGGCCTCTTTGTTGAGCGCAATCGTGATTTCTGGCTCCGGGGGATCCGCCACTTCGCCAGCCAGTTTGGCCATCTTCAGCTTGGCAATGGCATCGGCGGCGTTGGAGATCAGCTCTCGCAAAAAGATCTCCCGATCCGAATAGAGAGACTGCTTGATGATGGGGAAGATGTTCTCGGTGTGGATGGTGATGGATCCCTGTTCCAGCACAGTCATAGATGGCTCAGCACGCAAACAAGCTAGTGCCAATCTACAGAGGCAACAGAGGCCCCGACAAGCCGAACTGTTTCCAGAAATCCGCACTCGCCACCGAACCGGCCCTAGAGCTGAGCCCCTCTGGCCGGACTCTGCGCCTGGTCAATATCGAGGGTAAGCTGCTGGGCCCAATCTTGGCCGATGCGAATGGTGATGTCGGAGTTGAGCACGCCGGTGGATTCCACCCGCAGCTCTCCTAGCCCAAGGGCGGCCCGCACCTGCTTGGCTCCCTCGCGATCCCCGCTTTGGGCGAGGATCTCTGTTTGCGGCAACACCTGGGGGCTGTCTTCGACGGCAAAAACCTGGGTATAACCCTGTCTAACCAGTTCTTGCACCATGCGGCGGGCCATTCCCGGCTTGCCGGTAGCATTTTGCACGGCTATGCGCAGGCGTTGCGGCGGAATGCGGGCTACCTCTGCCTCTAGGCCAAAGTGGGAGACAACCACCCGTCGGATCGCGGCTGGATCCGGCAGCCAATAGCTGGTGGAAAATTCTCCTGGCTGACTGAAGCGGCCCGGCAACAGCACCAGGTCGATGCGATCGCCCCCAGAGGTGAGGACAAACTTGGCCAAGCTCAGAACCTCTTCCCAGGTGAGGTTGGTATCCAGGTGGGTGCGGACGACCTGCAAAACCTTCGGGATCCGAGGCCAAACGGCGGGGGAGAGCAGTTCTCGACTCAGGGCCCGCAGCAGTTCCTGTTGCCGTTGCACCCGACCAATATCCCCCAACCCCAGGTGATCGCGGCGAAAGCGGGCAAAGTGGTGGGCTTGTTCGCCGTTGAGGCGTTGCCAGCCGGGCTCCAGGTTGATGAATAGCCGCTGCGTGTGATCTACGTAGTGCATCGGCTCCGGCACGTAGACTTCCACACCGCCCACCGCATCGATCAGCTCTTCCAGGGCATCGGTATTGAGGCGAACGTAGCGGTCAATCGGGATCCCGCCCAGCAAGGTGCTGACCACCTGGGCCGTTAGAGCTGGTCCACCCACCAGGTTGGCTGCATTGATCTTGGTGACACCAAAGCTGGGCAAGCGCACGCGGGTATCGCGGGGGATGGATAGGACGGTAATCCGCCGCGCTTGGGGATCGAAGCGGGCCAAGAGAATGGTGTCGGTGCGGGTGTTGAGACGCTCCCGTTCTCTGGACAAGGGCAGGGCGGGATCCGGGTTGTCGGTGCCGAGAATGAGGATATGCAACGAGCGATCCAGAGCTGCCGCCCGCAAAGCATCCGGACGGAAGGCTTCTTGTTCGCCGGGAGTGAGGGAAGTGGGGATCACCGGACGGGGCAACATCACAGCCAAGAAGGCGCCGGCGGAGCCCGCCAACACAGCCGTGAATCCCAACAACAGCCAAAGGATCCCCTGGCGAATGGCCTGCTGACGAGCGGCGCGGACACGGTCTGGGCGGGGTGGATAGTGGAAAGAGGACATCAGGTCAAACCGGGCCTCGCGAGCGCCTGCAGGAAGGGGTGTACTGTCTAGGTGGTGTTGCCAACCCCACCAATTCAAGGTCATGTTACCGCATCCTTATTCTCTAGGACTGTCCATACCCAACTTCGGCGAGATGGCAGCTTCCCCGGCGGGATCCCTGCAACTGTTGCTGGCGAAGTCGGAGGTGCACTTGTGGCTCCAAGTCTTGCCGCCGCTGGCGGAGTTGCTCTCTCAGCTTGATCTTCTTTCTCAGGAGGAACGGCAGCGCGCGGAGCGTTTACAGCGGCTGGAGGCTCGGCGTCGCTTTCTGGGTGGTCGTTTGCTATTGCGAACCCTGCTTGGCCGCTACAGCGGCCTCCCTCCCCACGCGATCCCCCTCGGCTACACCACTGCCGGCAAGCCCTATTGGCCGGATCCACCCCTACCGCTGCAGTTCAACCTCAGCCACTCCCACGAGTGGATCCTGGTTGGCTTGACGTTGCAGCGTCGAATTGGCGTGGACCTAGAGCGGATCCGGCCCGTGCCCCGCTGGCAGCGCATTGCCCAGCGCTATTTTTCCGCCGCCGACCAGGCCCGCCTATGGATCTGTCCACCAGCAGAGCGGGAGAGGGTTTTCTTGGAGCTGTGGACGCAGAAAGAAGCTCTCCTGAAAGCCATGGGCGTGGGGCTGGCTGGAGCCAGGATCGGGGCCGGGGATCCCTGTTGGCTGACCCTGCCTCTGCCGGTTGCCGAGGGCTATGTTGCCGCTGTGGCGATGGAACAGCGGGAAGCCGGCGAGGCAGCTCCGACTGTGCGGCTCTATGAAAGTGCCGCTCCCCTGACCCCCACTTGAGCTGCTATCTTGGGTTTCCAAGCTAAGTTTTCAGGGTGTCGCCATGTGGAGTGGGCTGCGTCACTTCCTCATTTTGGGCCTCTGTCTGTGGATTGGGTTCGTCGGGATCCCGCATCCGGCATGGGCGCGAGATCTGTCGCGGCAAACGCCCCAGGACAAAGCTGTCGAGTTAGGTACTGCCGACAACCAGTTGGTCTTTGTGCCCAAAGAGCTCTTTTTTCGCAACGGCAACCTCTATCGTTTGCACTTGAGCAACCCCAGCCAGTTGAAGCACTATTTCAGTGCCAAAGATTTTGCCGATGCCGTTTGGACTCGCAAGTTGGAAGTGGCCGGTGTGGAAATCAAGGGCCAGATCCGAGAACTGGAGCTGAAGCCAGGCGCGGCGGTGGAGTGGCAATTTATTCCTTTGAAATCTGGGGTTTACTCTCTGGTTTGCACCATTCCCGGCCATGCCGAAGCGGGTATGATCGGGCAGATCACGATTGGCGACTAGGCTATCTCCTGGGCTAGGGGAGCAAAAGGGGATAGAAAAGAGAAGAACGCTGCCAGGCAAATCCTTCTATGAGAAACCCCCTCACGTCCCCAGTGCAGCGCTGGAGCCGGCGACCTCAGGCAGCCTCTTCTCGAAAAGCCCAGCCCCCCCTTTCCGAGCGGGTTGTCGGCTACGCCCTAGCGCTTCTCTCCCTCACTGCCGTCCACGGGATCCGCTACTACAACGAGCCGCAACTGACCGTTGGCAGCCGCTCCCCGCAAACGTTTCTCGCCCCTGCAGCGGCAGAGATCGAGGACGTGGAGGCCACCCAGGCCCGGCAAGCCGAGGCGCGACGGCGGGTGGTACAGGCCCTCAAAATCAACAGCGCCGCCAACGAGAGCATGCGGCAAAATCTGGAGGCCCTCCTGGCCGCAGTGGAGGCGATTCGGCAAGAGGCCGGCCCTCTGCCCTACGTTTCCGTTCAGTTGCTCTCCCTGCCTACTCAGATCTATCTGCGCCAACTGCCACCCGAAGAATGGGAGGCCTTACAGGCGGCAGTGCGGGAAACGGCCATCGGCACCCCCTCGACCGCTCCGCCTTTTCCGGCACAAAGGCGTCCGGAGCAGCTTCCCCCCGACCAGCGGGCCAGGCAAGAGCTGGTCCAGGTTTGGCAGCGGGCCTGGTTGGATGGAGCGGCCACTCAGACGGCGGCGACGGATCCCTATACCCAGCTAATTGCCCAGGTGGAGGCGGCACAGCAGCGCTACCAAGGGGCTTTGCCGTCTCTGGAACAGCTCACCCCCCCTGTCCCGGCCACGGTTCTCAACTTGACGGAGGCCGACTGGCAACATTTGCAAAACTTGAGCCGGCGGGTCTTGGAGCGCCTGCAGAAGATAGGCATTGTGGATGGCCTGCCCCGCGAGGTGCGCGCCGAAGGGATCCAAGCCCAACTGGACGATCTGGCCTTTCCGGGCAGTGCCGCCCAGCGGCGGGAGCTGCAGGGGCTGGTCTATCAGTGGCTGCAGCAGGTGCTGATCCCCAATCTGGAGGTGGATCCGCAGCGCACCGAGCAGCGCATTCGCGCCGAGCTGGAAAAAGTTGAGCCCGTCCTGATCTCGGTTGCCGAGAACCAGGTAATTGTGCGAGTGGATCAGGTCATCACCCCCGAGATCTTTTTGATTTTGGATCACTTTGGTTTTACCCAGCGCCGGATCAACATCTGGGGCCTGGTGGGGGTAGCTGGCGTCATGGGCTTGGGCCTGGCTGTCTTCGTGCCTTTGCAGCAACGCTTGCAGCCGGGATTGCGCCGCCGGGATCGGGTGTTGATCCTGATGGTTTCCCTGACTGCTCCCCTGTTGGCGGCCTTGTTCAAGCTGGAGTTCAGCTCTTTGCCGGCGGTGGGGCTGTTGCTGGGCAGTTTTTACGGGGCTGGGCTGGGCCTGGTGGTAGTGGTGGGCCAGGCGTTGTTTTTGCCCTTGGTCTCTGCTGCCAACCTACTCACCTTTGTGCCCTTACTTTCCGGCAGTGTGGTGGCCTGCGCCCTGGCCGGGCGCTCGCGTTCCCGCGAAGAGCTGGCCCTGCTGGGAGGAGGGGCGGCGGCAGTGCAGATGCTCACCTATGCGGCTGCTAGCTTGACCACAACGGGCGGCATCGACCTATTGGCGATGGCCTTGGGGGGAGGGATCACGCTGGGGTGGAGCATTGTGGCCCTGGGGGCCAGCCCCTACCTGGAGCGCCTGTTCGACCTGGCCACCCCCATTCGCCTCATCGAGTTGAGCAACCCCAACCGCACCTTGCTGCGGCGGCTGGCGGCAGAGGCCCCTGGCACCTTTCAGCACACCCTGTTTGTGGCCACTTTGGCGGAACGGGCCGCCCAGAAGTTAAACCTCAACGTGGAGCTGGTGCGCACCGGCACCCTCTACCACGACATCGGCAAGATGTTGCAGGCCCGCTACTTCATCGAGAACCAAATGGGCGGCCTCAACCCCCATACGCAACTGGACGATCCCTACCGCAGCGCCCAGATCATCAAAGCGCACGTCAGCGATGGGCTGCGCCTGGCCAAGCAATACAATCTGCCCACCGCCGTCCAAGCTTTTATCCCTGAGCACCAGGGGACGATCCTGATTGCTTACTTTTACCATCAAGCCCAGATGAAAGCCGGAGATCAACCGGTGCCCGAGGAGCCGTTCCGCTACGATGGCCCCATCCCCCAGAGCAAGGAGACAGGGGTGGTGATGCTGGCCGATGCCTGTGAGGCGGCCCTGCGCAGCATGACCCTGAGCGACGGCTTCGGCCCTGAGGTGGTTGAGCGGGCTAAGGCCGTTGTCCGCAAAATCGCCCAGGCCCGTTGGCAAGATGGCCAACTGGTCGATAGCGGTCTGACGCTGCGGGATTTGGAGGTGGTGGCAGACGCTTTTGTGGAGGTGTGGCGGGAATCCAACCACGAGCGCATTCCCTACCCCAGTCCTGCCCCTGCCCTGCCCTCGCCTGAGTCCGACGCTGCCCAGGCCCAGATGCCCGTGCTGATGACTCCTTCAACGGGATCTCCCTAGCCTCGGCGAGCTGAGTAGGTCGAGAAAAGTCTAGTCCCAGAGCTCATCCATCGGTACGATAAGGGATCATTTGCGCCGGTGGCGCGTGGCGCTGTTGCGAAGCGACACAGCTCCAAGTTTGACCTGCACTCAAGCTCTCCGCTTAGGATCCGTTACCCTCGTTTTTGGATGGCCTGCTGAATGCCTCATGTAGCTCCTGCTTCGTCCACCCATCTGCAAGCTTCGGCAGTCCCTATTCAGATCCCGCCGCTCTCTCAACCCAGCTCTGTCCAACTTTCGCTGGTCGTTCCCACCTATAACGAGGCCTCCAGCATTTGCAGCCTGATCCGGCAGTTGTGCGCCCACCTCGACACGATTCTACCGGGAGCCTACGAGCTGATTGTGGTGGACGACAACAGCCCGGATTACACCGCCAAGTTGGCCCAGGAACTGCAAGAGGAGCTTCCCCAACTCAAAGTTATCTGCCGCCAGCGGGAACGGGGCCTGGCCACGGCTGTGTTGCGCGGATGGCAAGCGGCCCGCGGCGAGGTGCTGGGGGTGATGGACGGGGATCTGCAGCATCCGCCGGAGATCATTCTCAAGCTATGGCCTGCCATCCAAGAGGGAGCAGACCTAGTGGTGGGCAGCCGCTACGTGGGGTCGGGGGGGGTGAGCCACTGGAACCTGGGCCGGCGCCTCGTCTCTCGGGGAGCTCAAGCCATCGGGCTGGTTTTGCTGCCAGGGGTTTTTAGGCGGGTGTCGGATCCGCTCAGCGGGTTATTTCTGGTCAGACGCCAGGCCATTGCCGGGATCCCGCTCAGCCCCAAGGGTTACAAGCTGCTGATCGAGGTGCTGGCACGGGGCCGGGTGACAACCATTGCTGAAGTCAGCTACATCTTTCAGGAGCGCCAAAACGGCGAGAGCAAAATTCAACTGCAAACCTGTCTTCAGTATCTCCACCATCTCATTCACCTGCGCTTCTCGCTAGGGCAGGTGGGAGCCTTTTTGCGCTTCAGCACAGTCGGCCTGTCAGGCACGGTGGTGGACATGGTTTTGCTCTATTTGTTACACGACCCGGCCAACTTAGGATGGGATCTCATCACGAGTAAGCTGATCGCTTCGGAAATGGCCATTCTCAATAACTTCCTGTGGAACGATCTGTGGACGTTTCGCCATGTTACCCGATTGCAGCCGGGCCTCTCGAACCGCCTGAAGCGGCTGGCCAAGTTTAATATGATCTGTTTGATCGGCCTGTTTCTTAACTCTTCGCTGGTGATTTTGCTGAGCGAGCGCTTGGGCATTCACTATCTGTTGGCCAACTTAATTGCGATCGGTATTGTTGTATTCTGGAACTTCTACCTCAACTCCAAGCTGAGCTGGAAAAGTGCAGAGGCTAAGCTGGATCCCGGGGGCGACAAGTCTTGAGCGTCTGGTTATTTCAGACCCAATTAAGACACTCCTGAAGCGCTCTGCTCCAGTGCCCTCATCCTCAACTCCTCTCCCAAGGAGTTAAGGATCGGCTTCTCGATCGGTTCCATTGCCATTGGATAGAGATCAGGCCATGTCAAGGGGAATTGGGACGGATCCCCTCTAGGGTGATGATCTCCTGGATAACCGAGCGAACCACAGGAGCCGCCGTTGTCGATCCGAAGGCATCTTCTCCCCGCGGCTCGTCGATCACGGCCAAGATCACGTACTGGGGGCGAAGGGCGGGGAAATAGGCCACAAAACTGGTGATGCGCTTGCCAGGCAGATAGCCTCCCCGCGGCCCTGCCTTTTGGGCCGTGCCCGTCTTGCCGCCGATTTCATATCCCTCGATCTTGGCCGATTGCCCGGTGCCAAAATCCACCGCATCTCGCATTTGGATGCGCACCGCCAGGGTAGCCTGCTCCGACAGCACCCGCACCGGCTGGGGTTGCGGGGATCCCCAAACCAAGGTGTCTGTATCCTTTTCGACCAGACCGCGCACCACGTGGGGCCGCACTTTCAGCCCGCCGTTGGCGATGATGCAGTGCAAGGTGGCTAACTGCAAAGGCGTGAGGGCCAATCCCTGGCCAAAGGCGACGGTGGCCCGCTCCACCGGTACAGTTACAAATTGCCGCAGGGGCTTCAGGCGGCTGGGCGGCTCAAAGGGCAGATCGACACCGCTGCGCTCGTTCAATCCCAGCCGCAGGAGGGCATGGTAGTACTGGCGGGGATCCAGCTTTTGCATCAGGTGCACCATGCCTACGTTGCTAGACAGGCGCAGAACCTCGGTAACGCTCAGCCAGCCATGGGCACCCCGCTGGCGGTAGTCGTGGTTTTGGATGGGCCAGCGACCAATCCAGATCTGCCCCGCGTCGTAGACCCGTTCGTTGGCCGTGAAGGCGCCGGCATCGAGCCCAATGGCGATGTTGATGGGCTTGAAGGTGGATCCCGGCTCGTACAAATCCGTAACAGCCCAGTTGCGAAAAAGGGCAGGGTCATACTCGAAGTAGCGGTTGGGATCGTAGGTGGGCTCGCTCACCAGGGCCAGGATCTCTCCCGTGTGAGGTTGCAGGACGATCACCGTGCCCCGTAGGGCTTGAAACCGTTCCAGTTGCGTTTTCAGGGCGGCGCGAGCAGCCCTTTGCAGCCGCATATCCAGGGTGAGTTGCAGCACCGTCTCGTGGGATTGCAACAGTCCTTCGGGCACTTCGGCCGCCAACAACTGGCCGTAGCCGTCGCGGGGAAGGGTAAGGTGCTGAACCGTCCGCTCCAGCAAGACCTGTTGAGAGTACTCCAGCCCCGCTTGGCCGCGGTGATCCAGATCCACATAGCCCACCACTTCGGCGGCCATTTCCTTCTGGGGATAGACCCGCTGCCGCTCGCTCACCAGCTCCAGGCCGTCCAGATACAAGGCCTGAATTTGAGTCGCCACTTCCGGCGACAGCCAGCGCTCCAGCCGTACCGCGTGAGTGGCCGACAACTGCTGGGTCAGTTGCTCAACTGGCCGCCGCAGCAGAGGGGCCAGAGCAGTGGCAATCTCCTGGGGGGTACGCTTGCCGAAGAGGCGGGGATGGGCCCAAAGGGTATAGGCAGGGCGATCTACAGCCAACAGCTCCGCCTGCTGCCGAGCTAAGGAGTGGCGGTCCACAATCGAGCGGCGGGGGATGAAGGGCCGGAGCTGGGCCCGCTGCTGGGCCTCGGCCCGCTTTTGTAAGAGCGGGCCCTGGTGATGTTGTAAATAGACCAAACGTGCCCCCACCCCCACCAGGGCGACAGCCAGAACCAGGCCCACCGCCGCGATGCGAAAGTTTAGTTGTCGGACTGTCGGGATCCGCTCCCCCAAAAGCCACGCCAGCCGGGATCCCTGGGGCCGGTGGCTGGGCGGCCAAGGGGGCCAAGCAGGTCTGCCCCGCTGCCGTTGGGCAAGTTGCCGGCTTCTCTGTCTGGTCTGCAAAGGTTGCTGGCCCAAACCGGCTCCAGACCTGTCTTCCACTGCCACTCCTGTGTAGATACCACCGTTAGTTTGCCGCCCATCGCCTTGTCCGGCCAGCTTTCGCCTCATTGGGTGGAAAATCCCTGTTGACGCAACGCTTCAAAGAGGGCGATCGCCACCGCATTGCTGAGATTGAGGCTGCGCACCGGCCCGCTCAGGGGGATGCGCACACTGGGATAGGTTTCCAAGAACATAGGATCCAGGCCACGGCTTTCGCTGCCGAACACCAGCCAGTCTCCTGGCTGATAGGCCACCTCGGTGTAGAGGGCCTTGCCGCGCACGCTAAAGCACCAGAACCGCGCCTCGGGGTGGGCTTGCACCAGAGCAGACCAAGAGGGATAGCGATGCAGTTGGACGTGCTCCCAGTAGTCCAGCCCCGCCCGCCTGAGGTAGCGATCCGAGAGGCGAAACCCCAAGGGATCCACCAGGTGGAGGGGCGTGCGGGTAGCTGCACAGGTGCGGGCGATGTTCCCCGTGTTGGCCGGGATCTCCGGAGCTACCAAAACAACATGGAAGGGCATGAGCCGCTCTCAATGGCTGCCAAACCCGCGGCTACCGCCTCCCTTTTTGCCCCCACCTTTGCCCGGCTTGCGGCTGGGCTGCTGTCGCGGCGGCGCTGCAGAACGTCCTCGCCACTGGGGGCCGCCCACCGGCAGTGGGCCTCGTCCACCCGGCATCCCTGCAAGGCCGCCCAGGCTCATGCTGCGCATCATGTCGCGCATGCGCTGAAAATCGCTCACCAGCCGGCTGACATCCTCCAGCTTGTGGCCAGAGCCCAGGGCCACCCGCCGCTTGCGGCTGACGCTGCGGGCCAAGAGATCCGGGTTGCGGCGCTCTTCGGGGGTCATGGAGTTGATCATGGCCTCGGCGCGGGCCAGTTGGTCTTGTCCTTTTTGCAATTGTTCCTCGCTGATTTTGCCCATCCCCGGCATCAGCCGCAGCAGCCCCGCCAGGGATCCCATGCGCTTGATCAGGCGCATTTGTTTGAGGAAATCGGTGAAATCGAACTGGGCGGTCATCATCTTTTCCGCCATCCGGGCGGCATCTCCCAGGTCGATTTCCTCCTGGGCTTTTTCCACCAGGCTGAGGATGTCTCCCATGCCCAAAATGCGCGAGGCCATGCGATCCGGGTAAAAGGGATCCAAGGCCTCCACCTTTTCGCCGACGCCGACGAACTTGATGGGCTGGCCGGACACCTGGCGAATGGAAAGGGCTGCCCCGCCGCGGCTATCGCCGTCCAGCTTGGTGAGGATGGTGCCGGTAAGACCCAGCCGCTCGTGGAAGGCCTGGGTGAGGTTGGCGGCCTCCTGCCCGATCATGGCGTCCACCACCAGCAGGATCTCGTGGGGCTGCACCGCCGCCTTGATCCGCTCCAGCTCCGCCATCATCTCCAGGTCGATCTGCAAGCGACCGGCGGTATCCAAGATAACGTAGTCGTAGCCCTGTTCCCGCGCGGCTGCCACTCCCTGGCGGGCGATCTCGACGGGATCCGTCTTGCCCAGGTCGAAGACAGGGATCTGAATCTGCTGGCCCAGGGTCTTGAGCTGGTCGATGGCCGCCGGACGATAGATGTCGCCGGCCACCAGGAGCGGCCTTTTGCCCTGCTTGCGCAAATACAAAGCCAGCTTGGCACAGGTGGTGGTTTTGCCGGATCCCTGCAGGCCGACCATGAGCACAATGGTGGGGGGCTGTTCCGCCTGGGCAATGGGCACATTCGCCTCCCCCATTACCTTCACCAGCTCGTCGTGGACGATCTTGATAAACTGCTGGTCTGGCGTCACCCCCAGGATGACCTCAGCTCCCAGAGCGGCCTGCCGCACGTCCTCGATAAACTGCTTCACCACCTGGAGGTTGACGTCGGCGTCCAACAGGGCGCGCCGCACCTCCCGCAGGGCTTCTTGGATGTTGGTTTCGGTGATCTTGTCCTGGCCGCGCAGTTTTCTCCAGGCCAGTTCCAACTTCTCGGAGAGGGCATCAAACATGAGCGCTGTTCATCCTGTCAAGGGCTGCTAGGGCATTTCCTACCATAGTTCAATTGGGGCAGCTCCATCTTGGGGATCCCGGCCCCAGCCGCTACCTGGGCCGAGAAAGGCTGGCTACTTTACGAAAGTTTAAGCAACAATAGAAGGCGTCGCTTGCAGACTGGCCATGGTCAGCGTCGCTTCCCGCTCCTACAGCACCACCGACTGGCAGTTGGGCTATCGCTCTTTACGCCAGGAGTATGACTATTGGGCGACGGAAATCGAGGGGCGGATCCCCGAAAGGCTGCAGGGAACCCTCTTTCGCAACGGGCCTGGCAAGCTGGAGGCGGGATCCCAGCGCTACGGCCATCCCTTCGACGGCGACGGCATGGTGTGTGCCATCACCTTTATTGACGGGCGGGTGCATTTCCGCAACCGGTTTGTGCGCACTCCCGAGTTTGAGGCCGAGGAGAAGGCGGGACGGGTGCTCTACCGCGGCGTATTCGGCACCCAGAAGCCGGGAGGCTGGTGGGCCAATTTCCTCGATCTGCGCTTCAAAAACCCCGCCAACACCAACGTTATCTACCAAGGCGGCAAGCTCCTGGCGCTTTGGGAGGCCAGCGCTCCCTATCGGCTCAACCCCGCCACCTTGGCCACCGAAGGGAGCGAGACCTTTGCCGGTGCCCTTGCCCCCAACCAGCCGTTTACGGCGCATCCCCGCCGGGATCCAGCCACGGGGGATCTCATGGCCTTTGGGGTGCAGACAGGACCTTCCTCCACGCTGCTGTTTTACCGCGTCGACGCCCAAGGAAGGCTGGTGGAAAAGCGGGACTACCGCCTGCCGGGTTTTGCCTTTCTGCACGACTTTGTCTGGACGCCCCGCTACTGGATCTTTTTCCAGAATCCGGTGGCCTTCAACCCCTTGCCCTATATGCTGGGCCTGCAGCCGGCGGGCACCTGCTTGACCCTAAAAAAAGGAGAGCCCACCCGCATTTGGCTATTTCCCCAACAGGGCGAGCCGCTGCAACTGCAAACGGAGCCGGGGTTTGTTTTCCACTTTGTCAACGGCTACGAGGTTGGGGATCAGGTGGTGGTGGATGCCGTTCTCTACGAAGCCTACCCTGCCCTGGAGCCAGGGGCTGACTACTTGCAAATTGACTTTGCCCAGGTGCCAGCCGGCAAGCTGTGGCGCTTTGAGCTGGATCCCAAGGCGGGCAAGGTTAAGCGGGAGCTACTGCTGGATCGCTCGGTGGAGTTTCCGGCTATCCATCCGGCCCGTATGGGGGGATCCCATCGCTACATCTACATTGGGGCTACCCATGCTCCCGGCCCCAACGCCCCCCTGCAGGCCATTCTCAAGTTGGACACGACAACAGGCCGCAGCGAGCAGTACAGCTTTGCCCCCCGCGGCTTTGTGGGAGAGCCGGTATTCATCCCCGATCCTGAGGACGCTGCAGAGGAAGCCGGCTGGATTGTAACAGTGGTCTTTGATGCCGCCAGTCAGCGCTCGCAGGTGGTGATCCTGGATGCCTCAGACCTGGCTGCCGGCCCGGTGGCGCGGATCCCCTTGCGGCATCACATTCCCTACGGCCTCCACGGCAGTTTCACCCCTCAGACATGGGTAGAGGCCAGATAGGGAAGGGATCTTGGCATGGCTGGGTTAGTCCCGGGCCGCCGGGCGCGAGCTGAGGAAAAGGTGCGGCTCTGTAGCTCAACATTCTGCAACCTGGGCCGGAGCAGTTGCTACTATCGGCTAGACTTCAGCTACAGTGTTGACAACCGCTGAACCGCGACTTGTTGGGCGCAGGCCTTGGGCGGGTCTGCTAAGCTGACGGGAGGAAAAGAGGAAGGCTGGTAAAGCTCGGTGGTGTGTTGAGCGGGTCTTGGGTCAAGGGCAGAGGTAAGCCCTGTTTTGGCAACGGCAGATGTCTTGCACTGCCTCCCAGCGTCGTCGCCCACCGCTGGGCATTCTGGTAAACATCCTGGATTGACTGCAGCGGAACCGTTACGATGTCCTCAGATCTGAGACCTCCCCTTCGAATTGTACGGCCCCCCAGGCCCACCTCAACCAGCGAGCCCAGGGGATCAGCTCAAGATGTCGGGTCAGCTGCTGGTGGGGGCCAGCCTGTTGTCGCCGCCGCCGCTACGCTAGAGCAGAAGAAAGCGATGGGGAGAGAGCGACCTTGCCTGGAGCCCATCCCGCCGCCCGGGGAGAAGATGCAGTACCGGGCGATTGGCCTCATCGAGGGGCGTTACATTCCCTCGCCCAACCACTTCACTCGCGGGATTTTGCGCACCTCGGATGGTTTAGATCTCAATGCGGTACTGCTAGGCCGGGTGATGAGCCTGGTGCGCAAGTACCTGAAGCCGGAACGCAACTATTTGTGGGTGGTCTATCCCCGCACCCGCGACAAGAGCCAGGATCTGCACGTGCAGTTGATGGGGGTGTGGGCCCCAGAAGAAATGGGGCAAACTCTGCCAGAGGGATCCCGTCCGACGGTGGTGCCGGACTGGTTTTCCATTCGCGGCGAGGTCGTTTTCCAATCGCAGGAAAAAGGGTTCATTATCGTCAAAATCCGTCAATCCGGCAAAAAGAACTCCGCCGGCTCTTCCCCTCAGCGGGCCCAGACGGCCAAGGGCGCCGCATCGCCTGCGGCAACAGCTCCCAAGCCTCAGGCTTTTAAACTGCGCCTGATCGGATCCTTGCCGGGCAAAGGAGTGGGCATCTTCTGGGATCTGCAGGTGCGCCGCCGCGGATCCCTGCTCTACGTGGAGGCAGGAACTCCCATCGGTCCTGTGCTCAAGGCGCCGCCACGCCCGAAGCGTTCCACTCCCCGCCCCAAACTCAAGAAACACTCTCCCCCCTCCACTCGCGGGCAACAGCTAAGCTCAGCTCAACCTTATTCGCCCTCGGATCCTGCCAAAGCACCCAAGCCAGCTAAGCCGATCAAGAAAAAACCTCTGTAGCCTCCATTCCTGGATACGAAGTTGTCTCTACTGCACTTCTGATATTGACCTCGTTGTAATAAACCTTTCACCGTGGTTGCGACATGGCAGAGTCAAACCCCCCTCCCAACAAAGATGAATTTATTTCCCCTCGCTATCCCTACTGGGGTGAGATAAAGCCGCAGAACTTAATTTTCGATGCCAATCTCCAAGAATTTAGCAATAAGGTGTCGCTGATTTGTAGCTTAGAAACGGGGGGCAAGATCACGCCGGAAGAGGCCTATCGCCAAATTAAAGAGCTGTGGAAACAGCTCAAACAGACCAAAAAAGCCATCCTTGACGATCCCAGGTGGAATGAACCTCCTCCCGAGTTACCGGAGGAAGAGTAGCGGGCCGGATCCTCCAGTTCGAAGCGCTCCTAGCTTAACCGCAAACAGTGTACACTGGGGGCGGATGCCAGGCCCATTCAGGGGACATGCGGACTTTTCCTTCTCCGGAGGTGCTCCGTCGGCTGCCGGCTGGGGCTGCCGATGGGGCCATCATTTTGGGTACGTTGGTTCTCCTGGGCTTGGTGGCGCAGGTGGGGGCAGGGACTTTTGAGCGGTTTCAGCCGCCGGCGGTGGTACCTCATATCGACTTGGATCCGCGCAACCTGCCCTACTACGCCGCCCGCTCCACCTTGCGCATGTTCATCGCCCTCGCCTTTTCCACCCTTTTTACCCTGATCTACGGGTATATCGCCGCCAAAAGTCGCTGGGCGGAGCGAATTTTGATCCCTTTGCTGGACATCCTGCAATCGGTGCCGGTGTTGGGGTTTCTCTCCATCACCGTTACCGGCTTTATCGCGCTTTTTCCCGGCAGCCTGCTGGGGCTGGAGGCAGCTTCTATCTTCGCCATCTTCACCAGCCAGGTCTGGAACATGACTTTTTCTTTTTACCAATCCTTGCGCACCCTGCCGCAGGAGCTGGTGGAAGCGGTCACCCTCTACCGCCTATCCGGCTGGCAGCGCTTCGTCCAGTTGGAAGTGCCTGCGGCGATGGTGGGCCTCATCTGGAACGCCATGATGAGTTTTGGCGGGGGGTGGTTCTTTGTGGCCGCCAGCGAGGCCATCAGCGTGCTCAACCAGGAATATACGCTGCCGGGGTTGGGATCCTATGTGGAAGCTGCCGTCCAGGCGGAAGATCTGCCCAAGTTGGGTTGGGCGCTTTTGACCATGGCGGTGGTGATTCTGCTGGTGGATCAGCTCTTTTGGCGGCCTCTGGTGGCCTGGTCGGATAAGTTTCGCCTGGAGCAGAGCGCCGGCGCGGCTGCCCCGGAGTCGTGGCTGTACGATCTGCTAACCACGGCGCGGATCCCACGGCTGATTGGCAATTGGCTAGCTCCCTCCAGAGAATTGGCGGATCGGCTGTTGTCCCATTTAACTCGCCTGCGCTGGGGGGATCCACCCAATCCAGAGGCGGAGCGACGCCGCGAGCGGCTGTTGACTCAGCTCTCTTGGGCTGCCATTGCCGGGATCGGGATTTGGATTGTTTATTTTGTAACCACCACCGTGGGCTTTGGGGAGGTGCTGCTGACCTTTGGGCTGGGGATCCTCACCCTGCTGCGGGTCAGCGTGCTGTTGGTTTTCGCCACCGTGATCTGGACGCCGATTGGGGTGGCCATCGGCTTTAATCCAGGCCTGGCGAAGCTGCTGCAGCCGGTGGTGCAATTTCTGGCAGCTTTTCCGGCCAATTTCCTCTTTCCGTTTGCCACCTTGTTTTTTATCCGCACCCAGATCAGCATTGAGTGGGGCAGCATTTTGCTCATGTCGCTCGGTGCGCAGTGGTACATTCTTTTCAATTCCATTGCCGGCGCCCAGAGCATCCCCACCGATTTGCGCGAAATGGCCGTGGATGTGGGCTTGCGGGGATGGCAGCGCTGGCAAAAGCTGATTATTCCGGGGATCTTTTCCGCCTGGGTTACCGGGGGGATCACGGCCAGCGGCGGGGCTTGGAACGCTAGCATTGTCTCGGAGATCGTGGCCTGGGGATCCACCACTCTTAAGGCTACAGGATTGGGCACCTATATTGCGGAAGCAACGGCGGTGGGAGATTGGCCCCGCATCACTTTGGGCATTGGCATGATGAGCTTGTTTGTGGTGGGCATCAATCGCCTTTTCTGGCGGCGGTTGTATCAATTGGCGGAAGAAAAATATCACCTTTAATCTTTGAGGCCATCTGATATGAGCTCTGCGGCTTCTCCGGTTCTGATCGAGGTTGAGAAGGTCTACAAGCGCTTCCCTTTGCCGGAGGGCAAGGGCGAGTTTACAGTTTTAAGCCAGATCGATTTGCAAGTGCGGGCGGGGGAAGTTTTGGCTTTGTTGGGCCGCAGCGGCAGCGGCAAAAGCACCCTGCTGCGCATCATGGCGGGCCTGATCCCGCCTAGCGAAGGGCGGGTGTTGAGCAATGGCCGACCCCTGCGGGGCCCCAACCCGGATGTGGCCATGGTGTTTCAGAGTTTTGCTCTCTTGCCCTGGCTGACGGTGCAAGAAAATGTGGAGCTGGGGCTGCAGGCTCAAGGGATCCCGCGCCAGATCCGGCGGCAAAGGGCCCTCAAGGCCATCGACCTGGTGGGCCTGGATGGGTTTGAGAACGCCTACCCCAAGGAACTCTCGGGGGGCATGAAGCAGCGGGTGGGCTTTGCCCGCGCCTTTGTCTTGGAACCCAAGGTGCTGTTTATGGATGAGCCCTTCAGCGCCCTGGACGTGCTGACGGCGGAGAACCTGCGGGGGGAGATCGACGAGCTGTGGAACACCCAGGCTTTCCCTTCCCAGAGCATTCTCATCGTTACCCACAACATCGAAGAGGCCGTGTTTTTGGCGGATCGGGTGGTGATCCTGGGATCCAACCCGGGGCGGATCCGGGGAGAGGTGAAAATCGACCTGCCGCGGCCCCACGAACGTACGGATCCCCGCTTCAAGTCCTTGGTGGACTACATCTACGAGATCATGACCAATCCGGAGATCCCGGTCACCGGCGAGGTGGCTGTCCCCAGCCGGGTGGGCAGCAGGGCACCCTCTCCCTACGCGCTGCCCCTGCCTCATGCGCGGGTGGGCGGCATCAGCGGTTTGCTGGAGCTGATTGTGGAATGGCCCCAGGGACGGGTGGAGATTGCCGAGCTGGCCGAGCGGCTGCAACTGGCCGTGGACGATCTGCTGCCGATTTTGGATGCGGCGGTGCTGTTGGGCTTTGCCGAGGTAACCGGCAGGGTGGTACAACTGACCGAGATCGGCCAGGACTTTGCCAACACCACCATCTTGCGCAGCAAGGATCTCTTCCGACAGCAGCTTTTGGCACGGGTGCCGGTCTTCAAGAGCATCCTGCAGACTCTGGAAGAAAAAAACAGCCGCTCCATGCGGGCGGACTTCTTCTTGGATCTCTGGGACGAACATTTTCCCCACGAGGAAGCTGAACGGCAGTTTGCTACAGCCGTTGACTGGGGCCGCTACGCGGAGCTCTTTGAGTACGATGCTTCGGAAGAGCGGCTGTATCTCCCGGATCCCAGCGAAAGCTCCGCCGCTTCTGAGCCCGTCGGCCTCGATTCCCGTTCTGGCTAGGGCCGGCTTGGCTCTGCCTTTTCCAGAGCTGTGTTGTAGGGCAGAGGTACGATGCCTGTCTCAGAAAGCCCAAAGATTTATAGCCGTTTCAAACAAAATACATAAGACACCACCCAAGCACCCCGCGCCGCTACCTTCACCCCCAGCTCCTCCCCCTGTGGGAGAGGGGAGCCCCGGAGCGCTGCACAGTTTTCATCTCTAGCTTCTGTTCGAAGGGAGAAGAGAGCTAGGGATCGACGCGACGAACCATTTTGCTGCCGCCCTACTCATAAATCCAGCTTTGGGTGGCGGGCGTCCAATTTACCAGCTCAGATTCCTGAAACCAAAGGGCGATCTCCCGTTGGGCGGTCTCAGGGCCATCGGAGCCGTGGACGAGGTTGCGGCCTATGTCGATGCCGAAATCGCCGCGGATGGTGCCCGGCTCGGCGTCCAAAGGGTTGGTCTTGCCGATGAGCTTGCGGGCGGCGGCAATCACCCCTTTGCCCTGCCAGACCATGGCCACCACCGGCCCCGAGGTGATGAACTTCACCAATCCGGGGAAGAAGGGGCGCTCCCTGTGCTCGGCATAGTGGGCTTCCGCCAGCTCTTGGCTCACCTGCACCAGTTTCAGGCCCACCAACTGGTAGCCTCGGCTTTCCAGGCGCTGGATGATGCTGCCCACCAGCCCCCGCTGCACGCCGTCTGGCTTAATGGCGATAAAGGTGCGCTCCATGGGATCTCCCCTTGTTGTTACTAATCTTCACCGTTATCCTTGTACCGGATTGGGGATCCCCAGTGCAAGGGTGTCTAGGATCCCACCACGGCCAAGGCCAGGAAGCCACTCCCCACCACCGCGATGGCCCAGCCGGCCCAGCGCAGCAAGCCCGGGATCCGCGACCCCCAGGTTTCAGCCGCCCAGAGGGCAAAAAGTGCCACTCCGTACTGAACCAAGCTCAAGCCCAGCAAATAGCCCAGCCAAGGCATGGGTTCGGCGCCGATGATCGCCTCGGCATAGGCATAGCCATGGAATAGCCCCGCCAGGGATCCCCACAGGAGCAAAAGCCAACTTGGGATCTGCCGCGATTGGGCCAGCAGCAGGCCAAAGAGCACCACCGAGCTGGCGATGACCAACTCCGTCAGCCCCAGGGGATCCCAGCCGGCCAGGTGGATCCCAGTGCCCACCAGACCTGCCAACACAAAGCCCAAAGGGATCCCGTAGCGCCAGGGTTGCCTTGCCGCAATTAAGCCAATGGCCACCACAAAGGCCAGGTGATCTGGGCCGATCACCGGATGGGCCAGGCCCGACAAAAACCCCTCCCACCCCGTGGCGGGCAATCTCCCGCCCAAGGCGTGGTGGGCAAAAGCCGGCCCAGAGGCCAGCCAGGCGATCCCCGCCCCCAGTCCAACGGCCCAGCCGCGGCCCACCTGAGCAGGCAAGGACAAAGGTCGCTGCCACTGCCAAGACATGCTTTTTGCTACCTCACGATTGAACCTATGCGAATGGGTCTAAGCTTGCTGTACCAACAGGCGGGTTTTCTGGGCAAGTTCAAAGGCGCTCGCTGTACCCTTGCAAGTTCTCCGGCTCAAATTGGCGCAAGATCCGCGTGGCCTCGCGCAGGCGGGTTTCGTTCTCTTCCTCCACAATGAGTACGTACTTACCCGCATCGAGGCGGTTGCGGTAGGCCAAAGCATCGCCGGAGCCACTGGTCAGGCCCACCCCGCCCCCGACAAAAAAGCTGCCCATGGCCCCGCTCAGCGCACCCAGCAGGCCGCCGATGAGGTGGTTGCCCAGGGATCCCGCCCAGGCAAAGGTATCCAGGCCGCTGAGGACGCTGAACCCCACCCCGGCCAAAAAGCCAAAGGGCACCAGCCAGATGGCCAGGCGCTGCATCTGGCGGCGGGCCGCTTGGGCCGGATCGATCAGCCCAAACTCGTCCGCCGTTTTGTAGCCTCGCCCCAGTAGGTGCAGCCGCTGCAGGGGAAAGCCAGCCTGTTCCAGGGCGCTGTAGGCCGCCTCGGCAGCCATGCGATCCGGCAGTACTGCAATGAGGTAACTCATAGGTAGCTCATGGGATAATCTGTGCCCGTCATCGGCCAATTCCATTGTCTCCTGAGTTTGGGGAGGGATCCCGGTGGCCCAGTCTGTCAGCCTCTACCAGCGCTTCTATGAGGTCGTGCGGCGGATCCCGCCAGGGCGGGTGGCCACCTATGGGCAGGTGGCGCGGCTGGCCGGCTACCCTGGCTACGCCCGCCAGGTGGGCTATGCCCTGTTTCGCCTGCAAGGTCAAGAGACCGATATCCCGTGGCATCGGGTGATCAACGCCCAAGGGCGCATCTCCTACTCCCCTTTTCGCCTCGGCTACGACGAGCTGCAAAAAGTTCTACTCCAAGCCGAAGGGATCCCCTTCGACGCCGAGGGCCGGGTGGACTTGCAACAATTTGGCTGGGATCCAGGGGAAGCTTAACCTAAACTTGACCTAACCTTAGACAGGCCATAACGAAACCCCCATCCCACCCCTGGTAACGTAAACTACCCGACACCCGCGCTATGCGCAGGGTGCGGGCTTTATCCCAATCCCTAGCGGCCCCAGAGGACAGCTAAGTTTCGGAATTTCAGGCGAGTTTACAGTCGCCCCAAGGAGAGAGATCACCTGAGCAGCGTTATGGTCAGCATCCCCTTCCCACCCACAATGCCCACACTTGAACGACTTACCATTGCGGTAGGACTTACCCCGCTCAGGGTGGATGTGCAGGCATTTATGGCAGGTCTGGCTGGTGTAGGCAGGCGGCACCAGCACCACAGGTACTCCAGCAATGGCAGCCTTGTAGGCCACAAACATCCTGAGCTGGTAGAACGCCCAGTTGTTAGTCCTGCGCCGCTCAGCCTTACTCCGAGACTTCTGATTCAAGCAATCTCTGATGCCTGTCAAGTCTTCAAAAGCCAGTGCCGCACCAATAGCCTGGGCATCCCTGACCAAGGTTTTGCTGATGTTATGGTTCAGCCATGTCTGGTAGCGCCGTTCTCTCCCAGAGAGCCTTCTCAGCAGCCTCCTAGAGCTGCGAGTGCGTTTGGATTGAACCTTGGCGCGTACACGGCTGAACCGGTCACGGACGGCCTGGATGTGTTCTCCACTCCAAGAGCGCCCGTTGCTAGCGGTGGCGATATCCCGCCTGCCCAAGTCAACTCCGATTACCTTTGGAGTTTTACCGGTCGGGGGAGTGTCCAACTCAACCGCAATGTTGATGTAGTAGTCCCCTTGCTTGGTCTTGGACAGAGTAGCGCTGGTGGGCGTTTGCCCCCGCAGCAAAGCGATTTGATAACCGCCAATCTTGAGCTTGAGCCAAACCCGTCCGCTCATCAGGGTCACGCCCACGGCTTGGTCGGACTCTCGGTACTTAAAAGTACGCACATCCAAAGTCAGGCTGGTGGGGCGAAACTTGTGGACTTGTTTCACCGCTTTGGCGTTGCTAATCACACGGCGGAGCGCCTGACAGACGTGGTTGGCTTTCAGCCCCGTTGCTGCCCTTACCGGCCGATAGACCAAGTGGTGCAGCTTGGCGGTGTTCCAGCAGTTCTTTTGTTTGGCGGTGTCGAGAATCTGGTTGCAAGCATTCGCAAAGCCCTGCAAAGTGCGGTCAATTTCTTGACGCAACTCTTGTGGGACTATCAGCTTGCAACGTACAGAGATAGTCTGGCTCATGGGCTTATTGTAGTTCATCCAGACTTTGGCCGGCAAACCTATATAGAGGAGGGCTTTCCTCCCGACACCAAGCCTGCGGCTATGGTGCGGGCCTCCAGCCCGAAAATTTGGTGAACGCGGATGCGTCCTCTCTTGCGGATGGAGTGAAGGAATTGTCATGAAACCAGCTTGTCGCGCTCGAGGGTCTGCCCCTGCCAAGAGATGGCTTCCGGCTTGGCTGAACCCTCTGGCCAAGTCCCTGTGGGTTGGGCTGTGCTGCCTGGTGCTGAGCCTGGCCAGCGCCTGCGGTACCAGCAGCAGCTCAGTTCCCCCGTCCGGCGGCGGGGCAGGGTTTATCGCCTCGGATCCCAACGTCACCCTCTCCACTCAGCCGCCCGCTTTTACGCTGCAGATTTTGCACGCCAGCGACTTGGAAGCTTCCATTGCCGCCGTTCAGGATGCCCCCCGCTTCTCCGCCGTGGTCAACGCGCTGCGGCCCGCATTTCCCAACACGGTGGTGCTCTCCAGCGGCGACAACTACATTCCCAGCCCCTTCTACAACGCCAGCGCGGATCCCTCGCTGCGGGGCCGGTATGACCGCACCCCTGGCAAAGCCGACATTGAAATCATCAACGCCATCGGCTTCGAGGCGGCTGCCTTTGGCAACCATGAATTTGACCAAGGCACACGCCAAATTCGCGACTTGATCCGACCCGACACCAGCCGCGGCTACGCGGGCGCCCGCTTTCCCTACTTGAGCGCCAACCTCAGCTTCAGCGGCACTGGCGAATTGACCAGCTCTGACTTTGCTGCCGATGGCCAAGAGGCCAGCTCCATCCGCGGCAAGATCGTCAAGACGGCGGTGATTACGGTGGGAGGGCAGCGGATCGGCCTGGTGGGTGCCACCACTACGCGCCTGGCCGCCATCTCTAGCCCTGGCCCTGAGGTGAGGGTGGAAGGCAAAGTGGACGACACCGACCAGGTGAATGCCGCCCTCATCCAGAACTTCGTCAACCAGCTCACCGGCCAGGGCATTAACAAGATCATCCTCCTGGCCCACCTGCAGCAGCTCCAAAACGAGGTAACCCTAGCCAGCCAACTGCGGGATGTGGACATCATCATCGCCGGCGGCTCCCACCGGGTGATCGCCAAGCCCACCGACCGCCTGCGCCCTGAAGATGTGCGCACAGGTGACTACCCCATCCTGCGCTCCTCGGCCAGCGGCCAACCCGTGGCAGTGGTGAACACCGGCGCCAACTACCGCTACGTGGGCCGCTTGGTGGTCGGTTTCGACGCCAACGGGGTGATTGCCCGCATCGATCCGGTGAGCGGCGCCTATGCCACCGACGACCAAGGGGTAGCAGCCGTGCGCGGCACCCCCAACCCCGACGTGGTGCGGATCGCCAACGAGATCGGCAACATCATCCGCACCAAGGATGGCCGCACCTTTGGCTCTACCACCCAATTCCTCAACGGCCTGCGGGCCGAGGTGCGCACCGAGGAAACCAACCTGGGCAACCTCACGGCGGATGCCAATTTGGCCTATGCCAGAACGGTTGACCCCACCACCGTCATCTCCCTCAAAAACGGCGGCGGCATTCGCGCTCCCATTGGAGCTACCACCGGCGGTGGCGGCGGCGAGCCGGTGCGGCGGATCCCTCCGCTGGCCAACCCCGATGC
The DNA here is from genome assembly GCF_047502635.1 of Synechococcus sp. RC10B2. Taxonomy (NCBI): domain Bacteria; kingdom Bacillati; phylum Cyanobacteriota; class Cyanophyceae; order Synechococcales; family Synechococcaceae; genus Synechococcus; species Synechococcus sp. RC10B2. The sequence goes on along the minus strand of NZ_JANSHO010000018.1, from coordinate 92,487 downwards.
CGGCAAGCAGGCGGGCCAAGTTTCGCAACTGGATATCGAAACTTCCCTTGCCTTTAACAACGGCCTGTCGCTGGTGACGGTTACCGCTGAGGAGCTGAAGCAACTGATGGAACATGGGGTGGCGCAAAGCCAGCCGGGGGCCACGCCGGGCCGTTTCCCGCAGATCGGCGGCTTTGCCTTCAGCTTCGATCCCTCGCGGCCACCGGGATCCCGCGTGGTCTCCTTGCGGGTGGACACGCCCACCGGCCGGGATGTGGTGGTGCGCAACGGCCAGTTGCAAGGGGATCCCCGCCGTACCTTCCGCCTGGTGACGTTGGGCTTTTTGGCCGACGGCGGGGATGACTATCCCTTTCCGCGCCTGTCTAACCCCAACCGGGTGAACTTGGCTCCCAGCTCCGGCAACAGCTTCGATACCCCCGGCAGCGAGCAGGATGCCCTGGCCCGCTACTTGCGGCAGATCGGCGTGTTTACCCAAGCCGACACTCCGGCTGCCCAAGATACCCGCATCCAGAACCTGTCGGTGCGCCAAGATACGGTGCTGCAGGGCTTGTAGGCTGGGCTACTCTCAACCGGTGGATGAAGCCAACCGCCCCTCTCCTCTCTGGGGAGAGGGGATGGTTTTAATGAGGAGCCATTCAGCATTCTCGACCCAATAGAATATGCCACCATAGTGCTGCGGGTAGCGCTAGACACGCCAACGCCCCATGAGCCTGTCAAACCCATCTTCTCTGGCCGCCCCCCCGCTCGCTTCTTGGAGAGTGCAGCCGGATCCCGTCCTCATCCTTGGAGCCGGTCTAATGGGGCGCCTGTTGGCTGCCACCCTGGTCGAGGTCGGGCATTCTGTGCGCATTGTGGAGGCAGCTTCTCCCACTGCCCCTGAGAGCAGCGCGGCCCATCTGGCTGCTGCTATGCTGGCTCCTCTGGCGGAGTCTGCCGTCGCCGAGGCCAGCGTAGTAGCGCAGGGGTACTATGCCCTCTCCCGCTGGCCCGCCCTTCTGGCCAGCCTGCCAGAGCCGGTTTTCTTTCAGCAGGAGGGCACTGTGATCCTTTGGCACCGCCAAGATGCCGGGGAAGCCAAGCGTTTCTCGGCCCTACTGGCTGCTGTAGGGGAACGCCTTCCCCATCTCCCCAAGCCTCAGCAACTAGATGCCCAGGCGCTGGCCGAGCTGGAGCCCTCGCTGGCCGGGCGATTTGGGCAGGGCCTGTATCTTCCCCAGGAGGGCCAACTGGACAACCGCCAACTGCTGGCTGCTTTGCTGGCCAAATTGCGCCAGCACGGGGTGGAGGTGGAGTGGGGCCGCCCCTGGGATCTGGAGCAGGCGCGAGCTTGGCAGGAGCAAACCGGCGGGTGGGTTTTGGACTGCCGCGGCCTGGGATCCCGAAAAGAATGGGGCGGACAGGCACCGCTGCGGGGAGTTAGGGGCGAAGTGGTACGTCTGTATGCCCCGGAAGTATCTTTGCGGCGCCCGACCCGGCTGTTGCACCCCCGCTACCCGATCTACATCGCTCCCAAGCCGGGGCACCTGTTTGTGGTGGGAGCTACCGAAATCGAATCTGAAGATCGCTCGCCGGTGAGTGTCCGCTCGGCTCTGGAGCTGCTCAGCGCCGCCTACGCCGTGCATCCTGCCTTTGCCGAAGCGCGTATCCTGGAGTTAGGCAGCCAATGTCGCCCCACCTTGGCAGATCATCTCCCCGCAGTGGTGGAGCGCTCCCCGCGGCTGTTGCAGATCAACGGCCTCTACCGCCATGGTTTCCTCATCTCCCCCGCCATTCACGATGCCGTTTTGGAGTACCTCCACCACGGCAGTTGCCGCTTGGCGCAGCAGCTTGGGATCCCCTTTCAGGTGCAGGCTGCCCCTCTTGCCGGTGAATCCCTATCGCCATGCGTGTCTTGATCAACCAAAAGCCTTACGATCTGCCGGAGGGCACCACGTTGGCCGAGGCGATAGCCCAGGTGGGGGCCAGCGGCCCTTTTGCGGTGGCGGTTAACTTGGAGTTTGTGCCACGCGACCGCTACGAGCAAACCCGTTTGCAAGAAGGCGACCGGGTGGAGATCGTCGTGCCGGTTGCCGGCGGCTAGTGCCCGATTGCCTCCCCTCAAATCCCGCATTGTTGCCCCTCAGCGATGTCCACTCTTCTTCCTGTCTCCCCTTCAACTCGGGCCGATGAGGATCCCTTGGTGCTCTACGGCCAAGCGCTGCCCAGCCGCCTGCTGCTGGGGACAGCCCGCTATCCTTCGCCGGCTATTTTGGAGCAGGCGGTGGCGCGGGCCCAGCCCTGTTTGTTGACCGTTTCCCTGCGGCGCCAGGGGGCGCTGGGGCCGGAAGCTTCCCAGGGGTTCTGGGCCTTGCTGCAGAAGCTAGGGATCCCGGTTCTGCCCAACACCGCCGGCTGCCACAGCGTGCAGGAGGTAGTCACGACGGCGGAGATGGCGCGGGAGGTGTTCGGCACCGACTGGATCAAGCTAGAGCTGATTGGCGATGACTACACCTTGCAACCGGATCCGGTGCAACTGCCCGCTGCCGCCGCCGAGCTGGTTCGGCGGGGGTTTAAGGTCTTGCCCTACAGCACCGACGACCTGGTGCTGTGCCAGCGGCTCTTGGATGCCGGCTGTGAGGTGGTCATGCCCTGGGCCGCCCCCATCGGCACGGGCAAAGGCCCCCTCAACCCCTACAACTTGCGCCTGCTGCGGGAGCGGATCGAGGCGCCGCTAATTGTGGATGCTGGACTGGGCCTGCCCTCCCACGCCTGCCAGGTGATGGAGTGGGGCTTCGATGGGGTGCTGTTGAATACAGCGGTGGCCCTGGCCCGGGATCCGGTGGCGATGGCCGAGGCCTTTGCGGAAGCGGTGCGCTCAGGCCGCCGGGCCTACTTGGCCGGCGCGATGACGCCTCAAGAAGCAGCTCAGCCCAGCACGCCAGTTCTCGGCACCCCCTTCTGGCACCAGGGTTAACTGCCCTATAACTCAAGCAACAGGCTTTTGCGCCTGGACGACCTGCAGGGCTCCTCCAGCGTGCAGGGTCTGCCGGACGGCTTGCCAGCCCTGCTGCTGCAGGTACTGGGGCAAGTCCAGCTTGAGGAAGTGCCAAGCAGTCTCGGTCTCAAACAGGGCTAGAAACAAAACCAGTCCAGGCCAAAGTAGGGGCTGCCGGGGCGCGTGCAAATCGAGAATTAAAAGCCCTCCCCCCGGTTTGAGCACCCGCCACCCTTCGCGCAGCACCTGTTCCAGATCGGGGAGGGGCAGCTCGTGCAGGGCCAGGCTGGTGTGTACCCAATCAAAGCTGTCGGTGGGGAAGGGCAGATCCTGGGCAAAGGCTTCCACAAATTCGACGTGGGGGAGGCGCTGGCGGGCTGCCGCCAGGGCCTTGGGGGAAGCATCCAGCCCAACGACGTTTTGGCTCAGCTCGGCCAAGATCGGGGTTACCTCAGCGGGGCCACAGCAGAGATCCAACACCCGCTCCTGGGGATGAATCTGGATCCCTTGTAGGGGCAATCGCCGCAATCGCTCGCGGCCCCCCACCGCCAGGGCCGCCGCGCGGCTGATGCTGCGGTAAAGCCAGGGAAAGCGGTAGCTCCAGTCGCGCAGGAAGGTGGCCATAAGCAGGGATCCCTGGGGGGCTTCTTCAACCTACCTGTGAGACGGCTCCCCTGTCTCCTTGCTGCCCCTCACCCCAACCTCTCTCTCGGAGGGAGAGGGGAGTTGGCCTGGCTATTTTTGCCTGAGGTGGAACTTTCTTCTGCTGGCAATCGTCTAGACCAGCAGGTCATCTTGGGCCTTTTCCCCACCCACCTGCTGGTATGACTCAGTTTGAGCTGCCTCCTTCCCCTTCCGCAAGGCCTGGCCGGCACAGCGTGGTTTGGCTGGTGGCTGCTGCCGGGCTGACGGTCTTGCTCTGGCAGTTTCCCTGGGGCAATTACCTCCTCTACCCCTTTACCCTGTTAGCCACCTGGTTTCACGAGATGGGCCATGGCCTGATGGCGCTGCTGTTGGGGGGAGAGTTTCATCGTCTCGAGATCTATCCCGACGGCTCGGGGCTGGCCATCCACAGTGGCCAGCTATTTTTGGGGCGGGTGGGGCGGGCCTTGGTAGCCGCTGCCGGGCCGATGGGGCCGCCGCTAGCCGGGGCCCTGTTCATCCTCACCTCCCGCCGCCGCGGCACAGCTCGGCTGGGGCTGGTGTTTTTGGGATCCCTGTTGTTGCTCTCGACGCTGCTCTGGGTGCGCTCTCCCTTTGGCCTGTTGTTCCTCCCGGCCATGGGTTTGGGCATCCTGGCAGTAGCTCGCTGGGCTTCTCCTTGGCTGCGGGGCTTTGCCTTGCAGTTTTTGGGGGTGCAAGCCTGTGTGAGCACCTACCACCAACTCGACTACCTGTTTGTGGAGTCTGCGGTGATTAACGGGCGGCTGGTCCTCTCGGATTCCAGCCAGATTGCCCAAAACCTGTTTTTGCCCTACTGGTTTTGGGGAGGGGTGATGGCGGTGTTCTCTTTGGTCTTGCTGATCACCAGCTTGCAACTGGCCTTTCGCGACTAGGGGGCAAAACCGCAATTTTGGAAGTGATTCCTGTCACCTAAAAATCCGTCGCCCATCACTGCCCAGCCGCAAAAACCGCCGCTACAGTAGGGGGCATGAGGAGTGAGGAGTGTGGGAGCGGATTATGTGGCGAGATGTTATCGGACTGGCCCTGGCGGCCACGCTGTTGTTGATTAGCAAAACGGCGGCTGATACCCTCGGCCAGAACCAAGAGCCAACTCATTCTGTTCCGCTGCAAGACAAGCTGCTGGAATAAAGTTGTGCCGCTGCTGTCCCAAGCCGTTATCTCGTTGCCGCTTTGTGCAACACTCATCCTCAGAGAATCTTTAGAGTCTTTTCATTAGGCTTGGGATCCCAATGCGCATAGCCCTGTTTACGGAGACGTTTCTGCCCAAGGTGGATGGCATCGTCACGCGGCTTTGCCACACAGTGCGCCATCTAACGGCTCGCGGCAACTCGGTGCTTATCGTCGCGCCTCAGGGAGCCCCCAGGCGGTTTGCGCGGGCACGGGTCTACGGGATCCCGGGCTTCCCCTTGCCTTTGTACCCGGAGTTGAAGCTGGCTGCCCCTGGCCCGGCCATCGGCAAGCTGCTCAACCGTTTTCGACCGGATGTGATCCACGTGGTCAACCCGGCAGTTTTGGGGTTGGGGGGCCTCTACTACAGCCAGACGATGGGGATCCCGCTGGTGGCCTCCTACCACACCCATTTGCCAAAGTACCTCAAGCACTACGGGCTGGGTTTCCTAGAGGGGGTGTTGTGGAGCCTCCTCAAGCTGGGACACAATTTGGCGCGGCTCAACCTCTGCACCTCGACGGCCATGATGCAGGAGTTGAGCGCCCACGGCATCGAGCGGGTACACCTGTGGCAGCGGGGGGTGGATACGGAGCTGTTTCACCCGCAGGCTGCTAGCCCAGAGATGCGGGCCCGCCTCACGGCAGGGCAGCCGGAGCGACCCCTGTTGCTCTACGTGGGGCGGCTCTCAGCAGAAAAAGAGGTGGGGCGGATCCGGGTGTTGCTGGAGCAGATCCCGCAAGCGCGGCTGGCCATTGTGGGCGACGGGCCGGAGCGGGGATCCCTGGAGCAACATTTTGCCGGCTACGATGTGGTGTTTACGGGCTACTTGCAGGGGCAAGACCTGGCAGCGGCCTTTGCTTCCGCGGATCTGTTCGTGTTCCCCTCCCGTACCGAGACGCTGGGGCTGGTCTTGTTGGAGGCCATGGCTGCCGGCTGTCCGGTGATCGCCCCCCGCTGCGGCGGCATTACCGATGTGGTGGACAGCGGCCGCAACGGCTTTCTCTTCGAGCCGGACTCCGACAGCGACTTTGTTCGGGCCACGCGGCAGCTGTTGGACAGCGCCGGGCAGCGGCAGCTCTTCCGGCAGCAGGCCCGCCAAGAGGCTGAGCGCTGGAGTTGGTCGGCAGCCACGCAGCAGTTGGAGGAGTACTACCGCGCCGTCATCGCCGAGTCGGGATCCAGGCTGCGGAAATGACGTTCCAGGACACCTAGGGTGGAGTCCACTTAGGCAGAGACGGGCCGATCCCCTTCAATAGCCCGCACCTGGTCGACGAAGAATTCTTCCAAAGATTGCCGCTGCAGATGCAAATCGGTCACCACCGCCCCCGCCTGGCTTAGAAGCGTTAGCAGCTCCGGCAGGGATCCGCCCCATTCCCCCGACCAGTGGGATCCCTGGATGGAGAAGTGCTCGAGGCGGTCGCGGAACTGGTCGATGGCGCCGCCGTGCCCTTGCACGTGGTAGCTTTTGCTTTGGCCCAGCAGCTCGTCCAACGTCCCCTGCTGCACCAATTTGCCGCCGACCATGAGGCCGACGCGGTTGCAGATCACCTCCACATCTCCCAAGATGTGGCTGTTGAAGAACACCGTTTTGCCCTGTTGCTTGAGGGACAAGATGATCTCGCGCATCTGGTAGCGGCCCATGGGATCCAGCCCCGACATCGGCTCGTCTAGGAACACCAGCTCCGGGTCGTTGATCAGGGCTTGGGCCATGCCGGTGCGCTGCAGCATGCCCTTGGAGTAGGTGCGCAGTTGCTTTTTGCGGGCCGTATCGATAGAAAGCCCCACCAGCTCCAGCAGTTGCGGGATCCGCTCCTTGAGGAGGCTATCGGACAGGCGAAAGACCTTGCCGGCAAAATAGAGAAACTCCCATGCCGTCAGGTAATCGTAAAAATAGGGGTTCTCCGGCAGATATCCCACCCGCTGCTTAATGGAGCGATCCCCCAGAGGCTTGCCCAGGAGCGTGCCCCTGCCGCTGGTGGGCTCCACAATCCCTAGCAGGCATTTGATCGTGGTGGTTTTGCCGGCCCCATTCGGCCCCAACAGCCCAAAAGTTTCGCCGCGGGCTACCGTTAGAGAAAAATCCTTCAGGGGGCTGACCACCTTGTTTAGCCAAAAGCCGGTGCGATAGGTTTTGGTCAGGCCGGAGATGGCAATGGCCGGTTCGGGATGGAGGTCAGTCGCTTCAGGGGAGGGGGCAACCGTCTCGCTCATAGAGAGAAAGCCGGGGCTGAGAAAAGAACCAGGGCGAACCCTGGGGGATGCTGGGCCGCTATCCAGTTTACCCTGTCCCAGCTACTGGTTTGGTTGCAGTTTCCTAGAAGGGCCTCTTGACCTTGGGTTGTTTAACCTTCAGCTCGCGAATCCGTTTCAACATCTTTTGGAAATACTCAGCCAGGTAGTCTTCAAGGGAGGTCAGGGAAGCCAGTTCAATGCCCAAGGCTTCGCACACAGGCGTCATGTCGGCATACATCGGCTCTTTGGCGGCAATTACCTCCACAAACGCCAGCCGGTCGGCAATGTTCCAGCTCCACTGAAAAAACTGGGCCACCCTGCGCGCTCCCCGCAAGACCCCCAGTGGTATGGTTCGAACCTTGGCCTTTTTGCCGGAAAGCTGCTCACAGAGAGCGATGACCTCTTGGGAAGTCCAGGCCTTGGGTCCCACCAAGGGAAAGACCTGCTGCTTGGCGGCTTCGACGCTGAGGGCTCGCACGGCAAATCGAGCTGCATCTAGGGTGTCGAGGTAGGCCGTGGGGATGCTCTCGCTGGCTACCCAAACAATTTGCTCTTCCAAAATCGGGATGGCGTACTGGCCGATCAATCCCTGCATAAAGCCCGCCGGACGAAAGATGGTGTAGGGCATCTGGGATCCGATCAAGTATTTCTCGATGTGGTGCTTGAAATTCATCAGGGGCACATTAGGGTACTCGTGCTGAGCACCCATGATGGAGAAAAAGATAAAATGCCCCACTTGGGCAGCCCGTGCCGCATTGATCAGAGCAACTTTGCCATCCCAATCCACCTGGCGGGCGCTGAGGGTGTCGGTTACTCGCACCGTGGCACAGTCGATCACCGCCTCGACGCCTTCCATCGCCGCTCGGAGCGTGCTGGGCTGCAGTAGGTTCCCCACCTTGAGGTGAGCCCCCCACTCGCTCAAGAAAGCAGCCTTGGCTGGGTTCCGCACCAGACAGGTAACCTGATGCCCCTCTTCGATGGCCCGCCGCACCACCTGACGGCCCAGCGTTCCCGTTGCCCCCACAACCAGCACGTTCATAAAATTATCATTTCTTAACCTTAGGCTTAGTCTATCAGACGGATGCAGCTCCTAACACAAGAGGATAGCTTGGTAGCCCCGTACTTTAGTGCGGAGCGGAAAAGCCCTTGAGCCACTTTAGTTGCTTCTTGACAGCGCCTTCGCGAGTCCATTTTGGGCTGCGTAAGAATCCCCTGGGTGGGAGTGTCAAAACTTGACCTGAGCAGTGGCAAACAAATAGGGATCCCCGCGGCGCCGCAGGGATCCCTGGTTATGGCTCAGTCTGCCGCCGAGAGAGTGTCTAGCCAGCCAGCTCGTTCATGCGTTGCGCCAAAGTGAAGTCCAGTTCCGTAATGCCCCCGGCATCGTGGGTGGTGAGATCCACCCGCACGCGGTTGTACACATTGGTCCACTCGGGGTGGTGCCCCATGCTCTCGGCTACCAAAGCCACACTGCTCATCCAGCCAAAAGCTTCCACAAAAGAGCGAAATTGAAATTGGCGATGCAGCTTCCCATCCTGCAAGGACCAACCCGGCAGGCTTTCCAGCTTGGTCTGGATCTCAGCCTCGCTGAGTTTGACAGGTCTGGACATGGGCGTTCCCTCCAGTCGTTGCCACCGCTTTCATCAAAAAATCACCTGAGGGCGGATCCCGGCTTCTTTACAAAACTTCGTAGTCTTCCGGTTCCTGCGAGGCAGCAGCAGGGCCAAGGGGTTTGTACAGCCAGTAGCCTTGCACAGTAAAGTGGGCCTGCCTGTAAAAGTTGAGGGCAGCTTGGTTGTGGCGGTAAACCTGCAAGGTAATGGCCGCTAACTGCTGCTGGGATCCCCAGCGTTCCACCTGTTGCATCAAAGCTTTGCCCAGTCCGCGCCGCCGGTGGGCAGGATCCACCCAGAGCAAAAAGATATAGGCCACTCGCCGATGGGTGGCTTGATCGGTGGAAACGCCGGCCCAGACACCGCCCACCGGCTCCCCTGTTGCTTCCTTGAGGATCCACCAGCAGGGGGTACGGGGAGGGTCGAAGAGGCGATCCAACGTCGCTTCCAGATGATCCCAGTGCCTTTGCTCGGGGAAAGATTCCTGCAAGGTGGCCTGCAATCCCCGCCGCACCCAGGGCCGATCCCAGGCGGAGCCAAGGCGCCAGCGGTAGCCAGCAGGCAAAGGGATCTCCGGTTCAGCCATCCTCAGCCATTCGCGGAAAAAAGAGCGGCAAGGCCCACCGCTGCTGCCTCCTCGATCGGGGCCGGCTGAGCCATATCTTCTGGCAGAAACGAGCGAATGCTCACCACCACCAGAGTGAATAGAAACACCAGCAGGATGAAGGCGGGAAAGATATACTGCCGTAGGATGTTCATATTTCTACACCTTAGCTCCTACAGTATAGTGCAAGTCGGGATGCGAGCGCGAAGAGGCTTCTCCAGGCCAGCCGCTGTTAGACTGGTGTAGCCATAGCTTTTGCGGGCAACTCCTCCGTCCGATGTCCTCCGCACCCTCTGAGCCCAATCCGGAAAACTTGCCTGTCTTGGGGCAGAAGGTACAGGCCAAGCTGCGCGCTCTGGCAACCCTGCCTGGCCTTGGCGAGAAAGGGATCCGGCTCCTGCTGCGGGTTGCTCAAGCCGACCCGGAGTGGAAAGTGCGGGCAAGAGCCTACGAAGTGTTGCCTCTTTAGAAAGAGGCGATCCTGCCCGATGGTTCGGTCTGGTCTTCCGACAAGCCCTCCTGAGCTGGCCTAACTCCAGCAACAGCTCAATCCACCTGGCTGCGGGTTTCTCTTTCAGGGCAGGGAAGAGCTACAGGTCTTGAGCCTAAAATACGCCTATCCCCTGCTGTGGAGATCCTTGGCTTCTTCAATGGACCCCACTGACCCGACCATGCTGCCTGTGCGCCCCCGAGAAACCGTTTCCATGTTCACCCGCGACGGGATCCAACTGGACGCGGATGTCTATCGCCCCGAAGGGGAGGGGAGCTACCCGGTCTTGCTGATGCGGCAACCCTACGGGCGGGCCATTGCCTCGACGGTAGTATACGCCCATCCGCGCTGGTATGCGGCCCACGGGTACATCGTGGTCGTCCAGGATGTGCGGGGGCGGGGCACGTCCAAGGGATCCTTCTACCCTTTCCGCCACGAAGCCGAGGACGGGTTCGACGCCGTCAACTGGGCGGCCGCTTTGCCGGGGAGCAACGGTGTGGTGGGTATGTACGGCTTTTCTTACCAAGGCATGACCCAACTGTATGCCGCCTCCACCCGTCCCAGCGCCCTGAAGGCCATCTGCCCAGCCATGCTGCCCTACGATCTCTACGCCGATGCCGCCTATCCGGGGGGAGCCTTCGCTTTCTACAACAACCTCAGTTGGGCCCTGCAACTGGAAGCTGAGGGGGCGCGCCTGCGCGGCGATGCCAACGCTTACCAGGCCCTTTTCAAGGCCTCCCGCAACCTGCCCCTTTACGATCCCATCCCCCTCAAGCCAGGCGTGCTGCAGCAATATGCGCCCCAGTCCTATTACTTTGACTGGCTGGAGCACAGCGAGCCCGACGACTACTGGCGCCAGCTCTCCCCCCGTCTGGAAGCGGTGGATCTGCCGATGTTGCACATTGGCGGCTGGTTCGACAGCTACCTAACCGGCAGCCTGCGCCTTTACAAGGAAATAAGCGCCCGCAGCCAAAACCCTCAGTACCTGGTTGTCGGGCCCTGGGCCCACCTGCCTTGGGGGCGCAAAGTGGGGGCGCTGGACTTTGGCCCCGAGGCCGTCAGCCCCATCGATCGGCTGCAGGTGCGCTGGTTCGACCAGTTCCTCAAAGGCAAAGACACAGGGATCCTCCAAGAGCCGCCGGTACGCCTGTTCGAGATGGGATCCAACCGCTGGCGCAGCTTTGAGGCCTGGCCCACGCCGGAGCCGAAGGTTTTCTACCTGCACAGCAGCGGCCTGGCCGCCCTTTCTGAAGCAGAGGGATCCCTTCGCCCAGAGCCCCCACCAAAGCAGCAGTCGGATACTTTTGTTCACGATCCCTGGCGACCCGTGCCGGCCCTAGGAGGCCACCTCATCCATCCCGCCGGGCCGCAGGAGCGCTCTGCCCTCGACTGCCGCGCCGATGTTCTCACCTACACCACCTCTCCCCTGGCAACCGACCTCGTCCTGGCAGGGGACATTCTCGTGGAAGTGTATGTGGAAGCCGACAGCCCCAGTTTCGATCTCTGCGCCGTGCTCTCGGTGGTGAGGCCGGAGGGCCAGGTGTATAACTTTTCCCAGGGCTACCGCCGGCTGCGGGATCCCCAGCCCAAGGCCCCCATTGGGATCCCTTGCCAGCCCACCTGCATCCGCATTCCCCGCGGCCACGCCCTGCGCCTCAGCCTTAGCGCGGCCTGTTTCCCGGCCTACCCCGTTAACACAGGCACGGGGATGCGAGAAGAGCGGCTCATCGAGGCCCGCATTCTCACCCTCGCTCTTCACAGCGGCAGCGACACCCCCTCGCGGCTGCATCTGCCCATTGTCGAGGGGAGTTAGGGGGAGTGACAGTTTAAGACAACACAGCTTCTCATCCCTTCGCAACTCCTCCTCACAAACAGACATCAAACGTTAGGATAGAAGCAAGCAGGGCAAGGGAACCCCATGTTGCAAGACCCGAAGTTGATCCGGCACTATCAGGCTTTGACCGACGCGCTGGTGGACAGTTGGCATCGCGGCTATCGGCGCACTGACGAGCTGCGCCTGCTGGTGGATGGCTACCTGCTGGCCCTGCGAACTGGCAAGCAATTGCAGCCTTTTGAGATCTACCGCCTTGAAGACGAGGTCAACCGCTTCCTCTACGACCCCTCCAACTTCGTGGAGCCGGAACTGGAGCGGGAGACCGAGGCGATGCGGGGCTATTGATATTGCTTATTGATATTGCATAGAGAGGGGCCGGGGGTGAGGGATCGAACACCGGCAGAGGCCTGGTAGGCTGGGGTCAGTGCTGTTCCTCACTCCAGTCCTATGGCGGTTTGGGATACGCTGGCAACTTCTCGGCGTCCGGCCCTGCTGGGATCCGGCTTGGGCTTGGGGATAGCCTTGACCCTTGGGTATGGGCTGTTCGGCTACCACGTCTTGCAGGTTGGCATCTGGTTGTTGAGCATCCTGTTGGTGGGGTTGTACGTGGCCCAGTTTCCCCCAGCTCAGCCCCCTTGGGATCCGACGCGGCTGCGCTGGCGCCAGGAGTTGCTGCACCTGGGGCTATTGGCGTTGGTTTTTGCTCCCATCTACCTCTACGACCTGGCCAACATCCCCTTTCAGATCAACACCGACGAGATTGTCATCACCTCCATGGCCCGGCGGGCTTCAGCGGTACGCTACCCCGATATCTTTGGGCTGATGCCAGAGTACTTCTATTTTCCCCGCTTTATGTTCAGCCTCTTTGGCGGCCTGACGCGGCTGATGGGGGGAGTCACGCTGGTGAATGTGCGCACGGTGCATGCCACCTTCGGGGTTGTCACCATTCTGGTGGCCTACGGGTTTTTTCGGTCGTTCTGGAACCCCCGGCTGGCCTTGGCGGCGGCGGCCCTCCTGGGATCCAACCACGCTCTGCTGGGCATCAGCCGCATGGCGATGCGGGAGAACCTGATTGTGCTGGTGGAGTGTGCGGCCCTGGCCTTGATCTTAAAGGGCGTGCGGGAAAAGAATCCCCTGCTTTTGTATTTGGGGGGAGGGGCAGCGGGTTTCTCCCTCTACGGCTATCTGCCGGGGCGGGTGGTGATCTTGCTGGGGTTGCTGTTTGGCGGCCTCTACCTGCTCCTGGGCCGGGAGGATCTGCAAGGAGAAAACAAGCAGGCCAACCCCTTCTGGACTTTGGCCAAGCTGACGGTGCCGGCGGCGCTGGGGTTTTTCCTGGTGGCTGCGCCCATTCTGGTGGCCACTGCCACTGCTCCGCCAGTGAGCGCCGAGTATGCCCGCCAGCAATTTCTCTTTTTCCCAGAAGGGCGGGCGCTGCAGCAGATGTGGGTGAATGCCGCTACGCCAGCCGAGGCGGTGTGGCGCAACATCCGCAACGGCCTAAGTATGTTCAACGACCCCAGCCAGCACGACCGGGGCTATATCTATCCCAACTACGGCCATGCCTTTGTAGATCCCCTGACAGGGGTCTTGATCTGGCTGGGGCTGGGATCCGGGCTCTACCGCCTTCTCAAAGGGCGCAGCCAACCCCACGACTGGCTCTGCCTGGGCAGCTTCCTGTTTCTCTACCTGCTCTTTAGCTTGGCCATCACCAAAGCCCCCAACTACACTCGCCTGCTGGTGATCCTGCCCTTTGTAGCCTACCTAACCCTGGAAGGGATCCAGGCGCTGGCTGCTCTCCTGGGACGTTGGGGATCCCGGGCAAGAGGTTGGCTGCCGGCAGCGGCGATGGCGGGGGCGGTCCTGTTGATCGGGGGATGGAACTTGGCCATTTTTGGGGATTTTGTCCACAAGGGCTGGACCCAGGGCAACGATGTGGGGGCCACCGGGCGCTATGTGGCAGCTCGCCAAATGGATCCCGACTACCGCTTCTATCTGGCGGCTAGCACTGCCTACCCCTATTTCAGCTGGGGGGAACCCCACTATTGGCAAAGTTGGATCCAATTTTTTGCCGGACGGGAACAAAAGGTAGCGGTGTTTTCCCCTGAGGTGTTGCCCATCCAGGCGCTGGAGCCACCGTTTACCCTGTTCATGAACGAGTGGGTATGGGATCAGCAGGGGGCAGAGCTGCAACGGCGCTTTCCCAAGGGGCAGTTGCATCGGATCCCTGCCGAGCGGGGGCTATGGGCCTTTGAGGTGGCGGATCCCTAGAGCTCCCCCCCTGGTTTGGCCAACCCACTGTTCGCGGGACGGAGTCCTTTCGCGTCAGCGGGACGGAGTCCTTTCTTTTTACCAGGCTAAAAGTAGCTGAAAGCACACTATGCAGATCCAGAGCCGCCAACAGTAGAAGAAGTAGAAGAAGATGATAGCGTTCCAGGGATCCCAGACGTGCGTTGTGATGCCTACGACCCGGGCGAGGGGTTTTACGACGAGCTGTTTTTGGGGCGTAACCAGCCCCGTCCTGAGGCGATCCCGCTGATTGAGCGCATTCATTCTCTGGAAGAAGGGGAACTGCAGCAGCGGCAAGCGGCGGCGCAGGCGGCCCTCTTTCAAATGGGGGTGACCTTCAACGTCTATGGCGATAGCCAGGGCACGGAGCGAATTTTCCCCTTTGACATCATTCCCCGCATCGTCTCGGCTTCCGAGTGGCAGCGGCTGGAGAAGGGTCTCAAGCAGCGCATCCACGCCCTCAACCTGTTCATCGACGATGTCTATCACGACCAGAAGATCCTTAAGGATGGGGTGATCCCTGCCGAGCTGATCGAAACGGCCAAGGGATTTCTGCGGCCCTGTGTGGGGCTCAACCCACCGGGGAGAATTTGGTGCCACGTCACCGGCACCGACCTGGTGCGGGATCGGGACGGAACTTGGTACGTGCTGGAAGATAACCTGCGCTGTCCGTCGGGAATCTCTTATGTGCTGGAAAATCGGCGGGTGATGAAAAGCACCTTTCCCTCCCTGTTCAACACCATGGGGATCCGCCCGGTGGACGATTACCCCAGCCACTTGTTGGATACTCTGCTTAACCTGGTGCCGCACCTAGCCAATCCAACGGTGGTGGTGCTCACCCCCGGCATCTAAAACTCCGCCTACTTCGAGCATTCTTTCCTCGCCCAGCAGATGGGGGTGGAGCTGGTGGAAGGGCGGGATCTGGTGGTGGCCGATGGCTATTTGCAAATGCGCACCACCAAAGGGCTGCAGCGGGTGGATGTGATCTACCGCCGCATCGACGATGACTTCATCGATCCCCTTGCTTTTCGCCCTGATTCCCTCTTGGGGGTACCCGGCCTGTTTGAGGTTTATCGGTCAGGGCGGCTGGCGATTGCCAACGCTTTGGGAACGGGGGTGGCGGACGACAAGGTGATCTACGCCTATGTGCCCCAGATGATCCGCTACTATCTGGGAGAGGAAGCCATTTTGCCCAACGTGCCCACCTACCTCTGCTGGGATCCCAAGGATCAGGCGTATGTGCTGGAGAACCTCGACAAGCTGGTGGTGAAGGCAGCCAACGAGTCGGGTGGCTACGGCATGTTGATGGGATCCCAGGCCACACCGGAAGAGCGGGCTGCTTTTGCCGAGAAAATCCGCGCCCAACCGCGCAACTACATCGCCCAACCCACCCTGTGCCTTTCTCGCGTGCCCACCTTGGTGGATCGGGGAGAAGGCCCCCGTCTAGAACCCTGTCATGTGGACTTGCGGCCCTATATCCTCTACGGCAAAGAGATCTACGTTCACCCAGGGGGGCTGACCCGCGTCGCCCTCAAGAAGGGATCCCTGGTGGTGAACTCCTCCCAGGGGGGCGGCAGCAAAGATACCTGGGTGCTCTGCGCGGATCCCGGCTGTTGAGAGACGGCTGGCAAAATAGGCTCAAAGTCGCTTGCCCGAACCTCTGCTCCACCGACCAAAGCGGCTGGCATGTTGAAGCGCCAGATCCACGTAGTGCTGAGCGTGAAGGCGCAGTTGCTCGACCTCTTCCTCGGTGAGGGTGCGGATAGCCTTGGCTGGGATCCCCGCCGCCAAAGAGTGGGGTGGCACAGACCGGGTGACCACTGCTCCAGCTCCCACCATGCTGCCCGCCCCGATGGTGACCCCGCTCAAGAGAACGGCCCCAATCCCGATCAGACATCCCCCCTCGATGTGGGCACTGTGGATGACCGCTCGATGGCCTATGGTCACTTCCTCGCCAATCAGGGTCGGCTGTCCGGGATCCCCGTGCAGAATGGCTCCATCTTGGATATTGCTGCGGCGGCCAATCACAATGGGCGAGAGATCCCCCCGCAAGATGGCCCCGTACCAGATGCTCACCGCTTCCGAAAGATGGACATCGCCGATCAGTGTGACATTGGCGGCAATAAAGGCTGCCTGGTCGATCCCTCTCGGCTGCTGCTCTAACCCCACTTTCCAAACGCCCTTGGCAACGGCTTCCATTTCCCCAATCCTACTGCTACCGGGGGTGCGGCAATTCCAGACCTGCCCCAGCGCTCCGCGCCGCCTCCAGTCCCAGAAAAAGAGAGGAGCCAGGGATCCAGAAAATCAACCCGTCCCTTTGCTCCTGTTTCACCATTGTCAATCCATTGCACAATAGCAATGAGATATAAGCAACACATTTGGCTCATTGTCGATAGCTGTGGAAGCGTTCGTTAGATTAATTTCTAACTCTTGTAGGAGAGGGGCTAGGGGTGAGGGATTTTAGCTAAGCCTGCCGTTGCAGCAGGGGAGAGGATTCAGACGGTTGCAAGGGGCGAATGGCAAAGAAAGTTTCGTAGATACAATCGCCAACGTGGTTCATTTGTAGCTGCAATTTGTCGAGAAACTCATGTAAGCCCTGCTCCATAATGTCGTCGATGGTTAGGTAGTCCAGCTCAGAACGCAGGCGGCCCAAAGCTCGCTCGCTGGGATCCCGCCAGGTATCGGCTGGGGTGCCGGTGATCTGGTGCAGGGATCGATCCGCGTGAATAAGACAAAACTGAATAGAGCGGGGAAATTGCCGATCCAAAATCAGGAAAGAGGCCACCTCCCTGGGATTGATGCGGTGTTGGCGGCTGTGTTTCCGATACATTTCATAAGCACTGGCCGACTTCAGCAAGGCGATCCACTGCAGCTCATCCAAAGCCGTGCCCACGTACTGCAGAGAGGGCAGCAAGATAAAATACTTAACGTCCAAAATGCGCGCCGTTTTGTCTGCCCGCTCCAAAAGACGGCCAATCTGGCCAAAGTGCCAACCTTCCCCGTGGGTCATGGTGGCATCCATCACCCCGGCGAATAGGTGACTGGCCAGCTTCACTTCCGTGAAAAAATCGTGGAGCTGACTCAGGTGGGGGCCTTGCTGAGCTGCTTCTTTGACCATCAAATAAAAGCGGTTGACCCGCTCCCACATTTCTGAAGAAATGACCTCCCGCACAGAACGGGCATTTTCTCGCGCCAGCCGCAAACAGGAAAGGATGGAGTTGGGGTAATCCCTATCAAAAGCCAGGAACTGGATGACCGTTTCTTGGGTCGCCTGGCCATAGCGTTGGTAAAACAGCTCCTGATCCCCGGTGGTGTAGACGATGGGATCCCACTGCTGGGCGGGACCGCTGGGCAAGTCTAGGATGAGGTTGAGATTGACATCGATGAAGCGGGCGATGTTCTCGGCGCGCTCCACGTAGCGGTTGAGCCAGTAGATGGAATCGGCCACGCGACTCAGCATGCTGTTACCTCCTCTGGAGTTTCTTGTCTCTGCGCTCCGTTCAAATTCAACAAACGAAGCAGCCGCCGCACCTTCACCAGCAGCACCCCCGTCAGGCCGGTCAAGATCCACCCCATCCACTCGGCTGCAGTACCCAGATAGCGCACCTGCACGCGATGATCCCCCGGCGGGATCCGCACCTGCAACAGCCCCAGTCCATTGTGCTCGGCAGATGTGAGGCGACCATCCACCTGTACCCGCCAAGCGGGGTAGTAAAACGTGCGCAGGACTACCCATTGATCCTGATTGGTGGGGTTAACGGCCCAAAAACGACGGTAGCCATAGCGCCACTGCTCCACTTCCAACAGTGGCTCCAGATTGCCTTGCTCTTGTCCAAAATCCACTACGTCCCCCTGCCACCGCAGCAGCGGATCCACCTCTGGGGGCGGCATGGGCAGGGTTGCTTGGCGAGGTCGGTACTCCAGCGCATCCACCAGCGCCAACCCATCGGGAAAGCGCCAGTGCAGGTGCAAAAAAGCAATGCCCGGCCGCTCTTGCGGCTCGTGGGGGAACTGCTTGGCCGCAGCTAGCTCTTGAAAGGTTTGGACAAGCTGCAGATCGAAGCCGGCTTTGGACATCAGTTGCAAGCCCTGCCAGGTTTGTACTCCCATGGCCAGGCCGATCCCCACCAGCAAAAGGAGCTGCAGGCGCTTGTGCCCCCATCCCCACCCAGCTAAGGATCCCAATAGCCAAGGCACGGTTACTGCCGTCACCGCCATCCAGCGCCAGGAAAACTGGATGCGCCGCAGCGGCAAAACCCACTCGTAGAGCCCAGCCAGCAGATCCGTCATCATCAGCAACGCCACCAGGCTGGCTCCCAGGCTGTAGAGCAGGGTGGCTTTGGCAAGAGGGAATTCGTCAGCTCCGCTTCCCTGCAAGAGCAACGTCCCCTCTGTTCGGCGGGCCAGCCACTCCAGAAAAACCAGGAGCCCCGCCCCCACCAGAACCGCTGCCATCCAGACCCAGTACCCCACCAGGTTGCTCTCAAACCAGTGCTCTGTCCAGCGCGGCTGAAGCTGCATGAGCCCGCTCAGCATCAGGCGATGGTGGGGCGTGTACTCTTCGGCAAAGTTGACAAAGTCCACCTGGACATGGCGCTGATCCCAAAAGGCCGGCAACAGATAAAAAGCAGCCCACCCCAGCCCCAGCCCAAATCCTAGGTAGCAGCGTCCCACCCTGGGCCAGAAGGGATCCCTTCCCCCCAACACCCAAGGCAGGGGCAGCCAAATCAAGGTAAACACCAGCAACGTGGGCAGATGAGAGAGCGTCAGCAACCCATAGCTCAGCGCCAAAACCGCAACCGGCCCAATGGACTGGGGCCGGCAGATCGTCTGCAGCGAGGCCCAGAAAATCCAGGGCAGGATTGCAATGGCCCACACTTCTCCAATTGCCCCCCGTTGGTAGATGTCTACCAACCAATAGGGGCCGGCCATGCTCAGCAGGGCCAAGCCCAGCGCCAAAGCCCAAGGAAGCACTTGCCGCAGCAGGACGTACAGCCCCAGCCCGAAGACTGCCATCGCCAGGCCCATGCTGGCCACCAAGGATCCAGGCATATCCAGCCCCAGCAGGCGAAACGGCAAAGGGGCCACCATGCATAGAGGTGGATAGAAGGCAAAGGTGGGGTTGCCGTAGCCGAAGTTGGAATACTCCAGCCAGCGGGGGTAAAACTGCCCGCCGAAAAACTGCCGCTGATACTGAAAGGCCCAACTGAGGTTGAAGTGGGTGGAATGAGTGATGGGGTAGCCCCGCTGCAGCATCGGCCAGAGCAGGGCCAGCACTCCAGTTAGCAGCGCAAGCCCGACCAGCAGCTTCGGTTGGCGTAACGCTTTCATCCTCACTTCTGGACTAGGCGTTGCCTACCTCCCTCTTTGCCAGGAATTAATAGCGAATCCAGGCATAGGCGGCATCGGAGAGCACCGGCACCTCGGCATAGTGGCCGCGAACGTTCTGCACCCAAGCGTAGACGGTGATGGCGATCACGCCCAGAAGTGCGGTGGTGGCCAAAATGCTGACAAGTGCTGCCAGGCCGAGGTTGCCAAAGAGCATAGCAAACACCTGCATCAACACTTGCACCAAGAACAGGGCAATGTTGAGCAACAGCGCCTGCATGGTGTTGAAGCGAACAAAGTGGGCGACACGGCTGTTGCGGACTAAAAATAGCAGGGCGAGAAATATCCCCACCCCCAACCAGCCTGTGGCCAGGGGCAGCAAGCGCAGCAGTGGACTAAAAATGGGGATCAAACCTGGCAGAGATTGAAACAAACCCGAGGGCACAAAGCCGAAGGGCAGGGCCGATACCAAAGGCAGAAGGTAGGGAAGGGATCCCCACAGCCGATTGATGGGAGTGATGTCGCCGCGCCAGGTCATGTCTCGAGCCCCTCAGTTCAGTGCAGTAGTGCTGGAGTCTGCTTGTTGGTGCGCTTTCAGAATTTCTTTAAACGGCACCTAAGCTTTGCGCTTATTGTAGTCGATGAAGTTGGCCGGCTCAACGCGCCTAGCCCCAAGCTGGCCTCCGCTTTCGAGTGAGGGGGAAACTGTTCAAGATGAGCATCTTGCAGGATTGGGGTTGATATAATCGACGGCAACTCCCACCCACAGTGATTTTTGGCCTCCGCCATGAAGATTTCGCCATCTCTCGCTGCCCGCCTCTTGGGAGCTGTTCTCTGGCAAGCTTGGTCTGTGCTTGTCGGCTTTTTCAACGACCGCCTGTTGCCGGAGCGCTGCCACGTTCGGCCCGAAGCTCTGCCGGAGTGGATGGCTCAGGTGTGGGCCGGCTATCTGCGCTATCGCAAAGCCTCTCGTCCGGGAGCGATTCAGTTTCGCGGCTTGACGGTGGATCCCGGCCAAGAGGGATCCTCAGCTCACCTTGTTGGGGCTGGCCCGCTCCGCTACCGTGGCTGCCCTCTGGAGACAGTTGCCCGGGATGCCGTCCAACCCTTTGGCAAAACCCCTTTTGTGCCCCCCTACCAGCGGCTGCTCAATACGCTGCGCTTGAAGTTGAGCCTGGCCGATGTCGATAGCTATTCGGTCACGCCGGCCCTACAGCGGGTTTACCGCGGCCAAGAGTTGTAAACTACCCGGCTCCGACTGCCCCCCGTATACGGGGGGCAGGGGGATGTAGGGTGGCCGGTTTACAGCAGCCCCCAATAATGCAATGACATAGGCGCTACGCTTCGCTGACGCTAATGCTGCGTTGTAGTCTGCATCCCCTTCCCAACTGCAAGCCGGGTTGACACAACGGAAGCGTTTCCCTTCCCGTTGCCCGATCCACAGGCACTGGTGGCAAATCTGCGAGGTATAGGCAGGCGGCACCACCACAACCGTGACCCCGGCCCGCAGCGCCTTGTAGTGCACAAACTGCCTCAGCTGGTAGAACGCCCAACTATTCGACCGCCGACGCTCCGTTTTGCTCCGTGGCGGTTGGTTGACACGCTCTCCGATTCCAGTTAGGTCTTCCAAGGCAATCGTGCTATTGGTCGCCTTTGCCCTGGAAACAATAGCCTTGCAGATGCAGGGATTGACCCAGGTTTGCAAGCGTCTCTCCTGACCAGACAGCTGTTGCAAGAGTTGGCGGCATCTACGCCGACTAGACCTTGTGCCCTGACTGGCTTTGCATGGGAGCACCGCTCGCAACCAGGATCAACGGCTGTCCATTCCAGGGATCTCCCTCTGAGGTATGGGCAATATCTCTCCTCCCCAAGTCCACCCCAATCGCCTTAGCCGCGGTTTGCAGCTCCGGCGGTTGCGTTTCCACACAAATCGTAGTAAGAACCCTCTTTGCGTTTGACAAGGTGGCCGATTGGGGATTGGTGCCGGCCAGCATCCCTCGTTGATAGTTGCCGATGGACAGCTCCAACCGTTCCCGCCCCTCAACGGTGGTGAGCGATACTGTCCAGTCTTTCGCTCGGAAGGAGAAGATGCGGGCAGCGTAGGTCACGAAGCCCGCCTTGAAGGCTTTGACCGGACGGTTTTTTCTGGCTGGCAGTCTTGCGGGCAGATACCACCCGTCTGCATACCTGTTGTGCCAGGTTGCTGGATAGGCCAAAGCGGGCACGGATGTCGCGGTAACCCAGAGATTGGAGCTTAAGGGCGTTGAGGATCTTCTCCGGCGTGTTTTGGTTGACCCAGTTCAAGGCCTGCACAAAGGCGTCCAGCGTCGCATCTAACTTGGCGGCTTGCGACTCCGATAGGACTCCGTCCCGCTAGCGCGAACAGTTCGCAGGAAATAGTCAAGACTTGGGTCATGCTGTCACTATACATCAACAGACCGCATTCCTCCCGACGCTCGGCTGCGCCAGAGCGCGGGGCTCCTGCGGTTTCTAGCTGACACCGGGCGGAGCAGTAGGGGAGGAGGGGGGATCCCTGGCTAAGGATGGGGGCCGAGAGAAAGCTGAGAAAGGTTGCAAGAAAACTTAATGCCCCTTCCCCGCTGGGGGGCAAGACCTCCTACAGTGGATAAGGAAGGTCATTGGGTTTGTCATGTCCAAAAGCGGCGTGCTCCTGCTGAACTTGGGGGGGCCAGAGACCCAGGCTGATGTGCAGCCCTTTCTCTACAACCTCTTTGCCGATCCCGAGCTGATCCGCCTGCCCTTTCCCTTTTTGCAGAGGGCTTTTGCCTGGGCCATCTCCACGCTGCGGGCGCCCAAATCCCGGCGCAACTACGCGGCCATCGGGGGGGGATCCCCTTTGCGGCGCATCACCGCCGCCCAGGCACAAGCGTTGCAGGCTCAACTGGTGGCGGCGGGCTACGACGTGCCGGTGTATGTGGCCATGCGCTATTGGCACCCGCTGATCGAGTCGGTGGTGCAGCAGATCAAGTCGGATGGGATCACCCGCCTGGTGGTGCTGCCGCTCTACCCGCAGTACTCCATCAGCACCACCGGCTCCAGCTTCAAACTCCTGGATCGCCTCTGGGCCGAAGACCCGGAGCTGGCCCGCATCGAGCGCCGCCAGATCTGCTCTTGGTACGACCAGCCCCAGTATGTCCAGGCCATGGCTAGGGCCATCCGGGAGCAGTTGGATGCCTTCGAGGATCCGGCAGGGGTGCATGTGCTCTTTAGCGCCCACGGCATTCCCGAAAGCTATGTCACCCAGGCCGGGGATCCCTACCAGCAGGAGATGGAGGCCTGCGTCCAGCTCATCTGGCGGGAAGTTGGGCGCCCCAATCGCCACACCCTCTCCTATCAGAGCCGGGTGGGCTCGGTGCGCTGGCTGCAGCCCTATACCGAGACGGTGATCCCAGAGCTGGGAGCGTGCGGGGTCAGGCAACTGCTGGTGGTGCCGATTAGCTTTGTGTCGGAGCACATCGAAACCCTGCAGGAGATCGACATCGAGTATCGGGAGCTGGCCCACCAGGCTGGGATCCGCGAGTTTCGCCGCGTGCCCGCGTTGAATGCCGACCCGCTGTTTATTGCCGGGCTGGTGGCGCTGGTGCGGCCCCATCTGCTCACTTCAGCACCTGCTTTTGTACCGGCGGCGGTGGGCGGCTCGCTGCTGGAGCGATAGCTAAAAGGGATCCAGGCCGCGAGCGGGCCTGGGCAAGCGAGGGTCAAATCCCCAAAAGCAATCGCTTGTTTTTGCGCAGCGGTCAGGTGAGGGTACGGCCTGTCTGGTTGCTTGCGCTCTGGGGATCCTAGCCCTTTAGATCATCGAAGTCTCCCCCCTGTGCACATCGATGAGCGAAGCCCTGCTGAGCAAGTGGCTGCTGACCTATTTCCGCCAACGGCTGCCCTTTCCCAAAGAGTGGCTGCCCCAGGGGAGCTACTGGGTGGGGGGATCCCTGCGGGATGCCTATCTGGCTTGGCTGCGGGGCCAGGCTGGAGACTCCAAGGGGCCGGTGGATCTGGATTTAATGTGTCCGGCGGATCCCGTGGGGTGGGCGGCGGGGGTGGCGCGGCGGCTGAAGGCCGGCTTTGTGGTGCTGGATGCGGAGCGACAGATTGCCCGCATCGTGCTGGGCCAAGGAGGGGCTTCCACCCCCACAGCGGCGACGGTGGACGCGGCCCTGCAGGTGGGCCCCACCCCGGAGGCAGATCTGCGGCAGCGGGACTTCACCTGCAATGCCCTGGCTCTGGAACTGCAGGAGGGGCACCTGTTGGATCCCACGGGGGGGCGGGCAGACATTGAGCAGAGGTGTCTGCGCATGGTTCACCCCGACAACCTCAGTGCCGATCCGGTGCGGCTGTTGCGGGCCTATCGCCAGGCAGCTCAACTGGGGTTTGCGCTGGATCCGGCCACGGCAGAGGCGATTCGTCAGCGGGCCCCCCTTTTGGCCAGGGTGGCGGCAGAGCGGGTGCGGGCCGAGGTGGTGACCTTGTTGGAGACGGGGATCCCCGGCTTGGCCCACCTGCAGGTAGCGGTGGCGGCAGGTCTGCTAGCGGCTTGGCTGCCCCGCCTAGCGCCCCAGAGCCCCGGCTTTGCCCAGGCCCAAGCGGTGTGGCAATGGGCCGAGATCTGGCAGCTTCAGTATCCCCGCACTCTGGCGGAGCTGGCCCAGCCTTTGGCGGATCGGCGCGGCGGCCTGTTGGCAACGGTGTTGGCAGCCCTGCTGTGGGATCCGGCGGGCACCCCTGCCGAGACGGTGGAAGCCGAGCTGGAACGGCTGCGCTTTAGCCGCGCCGAGATGCGGGCCATCCAGAAGCTGCACCAGCTTCTACCCCTGTTGCAAACGCTTCTGACCCATTCCCCCACTCCCGGACAACAGTGGCGGCTCTATCACCAGGCGGGATCCCTCTTCGGCGGCCTGGCCCTGCTGGCAGCAGCCACCGGCAGCAGCCCCCAAGAGATAGAATCCTGGCTCCGGCGCTACGAAGATCCCCAGGATCCCCTGGCCCATTTGGTGCCCCTGCTGGATGGGAACGACCTGCTGCACAGCTTGGGTGCTAAACCCGGACCCTGGGTGGGCCAGTTGCTGCAGGCTCTACAGGAGGCGCAGGCCGCGGGGCAGATCCAAACCCGCGCCGAAGCCCTCTCTTTTGCCCGCCGCTGGCGTGAGAGGAGTTCCCAACCCTAGCCAAAGCGATAGCCGAAGCCGCGCACCGTCACCAAATACTCTGGGTTGCTGGGATCCAGCTCCAACTTTTCCCGCAGCCAGCGGATGTGGACGTCCACCGTTTTGCTGTCGCCCATGAAGTCGGATCCCCAGATGCGCTCCAAGAGCTGTTCCCGCGTCCAGACGCGGCGAGGGTTGGACATAAACAGCTCCAGCAGGCGGAACTCCTTAGGCGAGAAACTCACCTCCACTCCCCGCACCAAGACGCGACACTCTTGGGTAAACATGCAAATATCCCCGTAGCGGAGCACCGTGGCCTCGCTGGCGTGGGACTGCTGCCGACGGCGCAACACGGAGCGACAGCGGGCGATCAGCTCCCGCATGCCGAAGGGCTTGGTCAGGTAGTCGTCGGCTCCCAGCTCCAGGCCCACCACCCGGTCGGTCTCGCTGCTTTTGGCCGTCAGCATCAGGATGGGGATGGTGTTGCCCTCCCGGCGCAACAGCCGGCACAGATCCAAGCCGTTCAAGCCGGGCAGCATCAAATCCAAGATCATCAAATCCAGCCGTTCGGCCGTGTGAACCAGCTCCAGCGCTTGTCGACCATCGGCGGCCTGCAAAACTTGGTATCCCTGTTCTTCGAGAGCAACGGCAACGGTTTCTCGGATTGCATCCTCATCGTCCACCACCAGCAGAGTCTCCAGAAGGGGAGGAGCTTCCTTGACTTGAACTTCGGGAAGTTGACTGGTCATGGAAAGGGTTGCTTGCATGGCAGACTCCGTCTCGCTTGCGCGAACGGCCTCACAGGGGAAAAGCAGCAAAGTTCATCACCCTCAACAGCAGCCCCCCGCTAGGATATCAAACTTCTCAGGCTGGCCAATAGTGGGAAAAGAGGAGCCAAATGCTGGCCAAAAAGTAGAGACGGCGAGGGGGACGACAAGGGTTCCAGGGCGGGCCAGTTTAGGATGATTTAAGATCGGTGCGGAGCTCCATTCCTCTCGGCAACTGGCCCTCTTTCGACCTGGCTATGTCTGCCTCTCCTTCTGCACTCTGGGCCACTGGCGGAGCGATTTTACGGCTGTTGCGCTGGCATAAGCCGGCAGGGCGGCTGATCCTGATGATCCCGGCTTTGTGGGGGGCTTTTCTGGCCGGACGGGGAACGCCGCCTTGGCCGCTGGTGGGGATCCTGATTTTGGGCAGCTTGGCCACCAGCGGGGCGGGCTGTGTGATCAACGACCTCTGGGATCGGGATTTGGATCCCTTGGTGGAGCGCACCCGCAACCGCCCCTTGGCCAGCCGCGAACTGACCGTTGCCGTCGGCATCGTGATGGCGCTGCTGACCTTGGCCTGTGCGGCGGGGCTGGCGCTTTTTCTCAACCCGGTCAGCTTTGCCCTCTGCGTGGCGGCAGTGCCGGTGATCCTGCTCTATCCGGGGGCTAAGCGGGTGTTTCCCGTGCCCCAACTGGTGCTAGCCCTGGCCTGGGGATTTGCCGTGCTCATCAGTTGGACAGCGGTGAGCGGCCAAGATCCCCACACACCCCTGTGGGAGGAGGGGCTGGGCTGGCTGTGGCTGGCCACGGTGTTGTGGACGTTGGGGTTCGATACGGTCTATGCTCTATCGGATCGAGAGGACGACGAACGGGCCGGGATCCACTCCAGCGCCCGCTTTTTTGGGAGACAAACCCCAACGGCGGTGGGGCTGTTTTTCTTGGGCGCCGCCCTTGCCCTCTTGGGGGTGGGGATCAGCCTGCAGTTGCACGCGGTCTATTTCCTTAGCCTGGCAGTTGCCGCCGCTCTCTGGGGCCGGCAAACCTGGCAGCTTCACCAGGTCAATCCCCCTCCCACTCTCTACATGGCCATCTTCGGCCAAAACGTCCTCCAGGGCTTCATTCTCTTGGCAGGGATGATCGCCGGATCCCTGCTGGCCTGAGGAACCCTGGCTGGAGCTAGTTGGGATAGATGCGCAGGCGGCGGTTGGGCTCTTCGCCGAAGCTCTGGGCCCGCAGGTGATAGTGCTCCACTAGCTGGTGCTGCAGCTTGCGGATCAGAGGGGAGCGGGGCAGCAATTCCACCGGCTGGGACTTGGGAATGACGATCTGCTCTACCGCCAGCCGGGCCTCCTCCAAGGCTTCCGTTTCGTCGCCCGAGCTGGCCCGAATGAACAGCTCTAGGTCGGAATCGGAGCCGTCCTCGCTTTCGATGTTGAGGATGTGACGCAGGGCGCGGGCAAGGGCGATCAGGGTATTGGCCTTGACGGTGTGAATCGGGATTTGGCGGGCGTGGGCCAGTTGCTGGATCTTGGAGCGGCTGCGCACCTGGGATCGCAAAGCCAAAACAATATCTGCCTCATCCAGATCTTTGGTGACATCCGCCGACAGCTTCAAAGTCTGGATCACCTGCTCCAGATGGAAGCGGCTAACCCCGTAGGGATAGATCCTCAGCGGCCCATCCAGATCCCGTTGCCGTTCTGCCAGGGCAGCCGCAGCAGGTTCCTCCCAGTCGGCATCCTCTTCCGCCTCAGCCCTGGACTCTGCCTTGGGGCTGGCCATAACTTGAGGCTCAGCACGGGATCCCGCTGCTGCTGGCGGGACAGATTCCTCCCCCTTGGCCGAAGGCGAGCCAGATTCGCCGGGCTGGCGCAGACGAGTTTCACTTGGTTCTAGGGGCAGAGCTTCCATCCGCCCAGAACGGCGCCATCCCCCCCGCTCCCGTGTTGGGGACAGGGTGCTGCCGGCAGGGGGGGGCCACTGGGGCCCAGACAGGGTGGGGCGCTCGATCACCACTTGGCCGCGTTCGTCCAGGCTGCGCAGTTGCACCAGCGGCTCGCGGTTGCGCAGGAGGCGATCCACAGTGGCCGCCACATCTTCGTGGATGACCCAGCGATCCCGCTCCAGCATCTCCACCGCAATCTCAAACGTGGGGGGGGCCTTCCGCTCCAAGACGCTCTTCTGGCAGCCCCGCCGCCGCGCCTCTTCGTCTCCGAGCGTGACCGACTGGATCCCGCCAATTAGGTCGGAGAGGGTGGGGTTTTTGATCAGGTTGTCGATGCGGTTGCCGTGGGCAGTGGCCACCAGTTGCACCCCCCGTTCGGCGATGGTGCGGGAGGCCAGAGCCTCCAACTCGGTGCCGATCTCGTCGATCACCACCACTTCCGGCATGTGATTTTCCACCGCCTCGATCATCACCTTGTGCTGCAGCTCCGGGCTGGCCACCTGCATGCGCCTGGCCCGGCCAATCCCTGGGTGGGGCACGTCGCCATCGCCGGCAATTTCGTTGGAGGTATCGATGATGATGACCCGTTTGTGCAGCTCGTCCGCCAGCACGCGGGCAATTTCCCGTAGGGCGGTGGTTTTGCCCACCCCTGGGCGGCCCAGCAACAGCATCGAGCGGCCCTGCTCCACCAAATCGCGGATCATGCTGATGACGCCGATAACGCAACGCCCTACCCGACAGGTGAGGCCGATGATCGTGCCCTGGCGGTTGCGAATGGCGCTGATCCGGTGCAGAGTTGAGGCAATGCCGGCGCGGTTGTCGCCGCTAAACTCTCCCACTTGGCTGATGACCAGATCCAGGTCGGCGCGGGTGACCACCTCCTCCGAGAGGTAATCGGCAAAGCCGGGGAAGCGGGCTTCCGGGCGGCGGCCCAAATCCAGCACCACCTCTACCAGCCGATCCAACTGGGGATGCTGCTCCAGGCGCTGGCGGATGGAGGCGGGCAGAACGTCCAGCAGCTTGCCCAAATCGTCGTTGTAGAGGACTTGCCCGGGAAAAGAGGTGCGTTCGCTGGAGCGGTGCGGAGCACCTTCCCGATCCGCCGACGGGTTGAAGGGCTGTACTAAGAAACTCATGGTCGGGCAACGTTGTTAAACACTGGAAAAACAGGTTTGTCTGGGGGCCACCGCTCGTTGCTTCACTTGCTGCACCAACTGCTTGGCCACTGGGATCCCACCTGCCAATCCAGGCCCCCCCTCCAAGTAGGTGGCCACCAACTGTCGCGCATAGCTGCCGAAGGCCACCCCCGCCACCGGCCAACGGGGATCCAGCAGCGACACCGTTTGCCCATTGGTTCCTCCTGCCAACTGCACATAGCCGGGCAACCCCATGCTCAACACCTTTCGGGCCAACTTCAGAGTCGCCTTGCCGGCGCCAGCTCCAAGATCCCCGCTCATAGGCCGACCGTCCACCTGCCAGATCAACACCTCCGGCAAGGGATCCATCAAGGCCAGCAAATCCCGCAAATAGACCTCGAGGCCGGGACCATCGTTAAAGCTGATCGAGACGGCCCGCAGCCACCGCAGCCAGGGCTTTAGGGATCCCCACAATTGCGCGAATTGGCTCTGTCGACCGATACGGGTGTGGATTTCCACCGCCTCAACCCCCAGCTCTAGCAAGGACGGCAGGATCTCCGCCGCCGCAACCTGATAGCCTTGGGTGGCGATGCGTTGGTGGGGACACACCGGCTCACAGCGGCCACAGCCGTAACAGAGCTCTGCCCGGATGTGAACCTGGGTGGAAGTGCCTGCCCGGATCAGGGCGTGGGGCGGACAAACGGCTAGGCAGGGCTGCGGACAGTCGGCAGGACAGACGGGATCCGTCAGCACCGCCTTGCGAAAATGCACATCTTCGCCGTCGTTGACGCTGACCATCAACCAGGGGGACCCCACCTGGGGAGCTTCTGCCTGGGCCCGCCGGATCCCTTCTTGGGCAGCTTGCACAATGGCTGGGTCAGCGGCGACGTCAATGCAATCGGCACCGGCAAGCGTGTAGAGGAAAGCTAACTCTCGAATCGACGGCAAGTGGTGGAAACTTGCGCCGCAGATCAGCTTAAACCAAGTACCCTGTTGCAGCGAGACGTTCGGCAAGGTCACAGGCACGGAAGGCCACCGGCAAGATGAGAGTCTGGGCTGCAGGCCGCCTACTTGAGATGGTAGCAAAGAATTTTCGAGGAATCTGAACAGATCCTCAGGCACTCTGCAGAGGTTGCCACCGAATTGACCGCTCTCGACCCAGCTCCACCACAAATTTCACGCCCTTATCTTCTTGGCTCAGCTTCACCAGGTAGGAGAGCTCTTGCCGGCTGAGCACATGCCCCTCGTAAAACCAAAACACCAATCCCTTGGCCTTTGGGGGCAAGGTGGCGCGGTACTGCTCGATCAACGAGGGGTAGAAATAGGTGCGCCGCTGCGATTTGCCCAGCGTGGCAGGCCGCACCCCATGGCTGGACGTCAGATAACTGGCCAGATCCCCAATCCCCTTGCTGGAAAGGGTGACTACCTCGTAGCCAGCTCCGCGCAGCCGCCGCAGGTAGTGCCCTTCCGATCCCCCTTCTGGGGTAACAAAGATGGCCAGAGCCCCACACTGCTCGAGCTGCTGCACAAACTTGGCGCCTGAGCCGACCAGCAACATGGCAATAACTCCGTCGTTTTCAGGGTTAGCAAAAGAATCCCCAGGCCAGCCCGCCTAGGCCGAACGGATCCCTTGCCTGTGCTCATTGTAGCGGGAGTATGTCCCCAGCCAGGGATAGAAGCTACAGATAGAACTCATAGAGAAGCTCGCCGACTCTTTGCCGCGCGGAAACTGCCGGCTTTGGCTGAGGGGTAGCCGACCAATGGTGAAGATACCCGTACCTTCGCCTTTGTGGGGAAGAAGACGTGAAGAAGAGTTAAGATACATACAAGCATCTGCTTGCAAGTCTCAGAAACAGCCGGACAGGGCAACTGGAGAGTCCGGCGGCGATGGCTTCACCCATGTCAGGACGGACAAACCGCTTATGCGACGAGGCAAGCTTTTGACTTGACAGTGGCCGGGTTCGTTACGGCACCCCTCAGCTTGACAGGAGAGCAACAGGCGATGGCTCAAGAAATCTATCCCGTTACCAAAACCGACGCTGAGTGGCGACAACTGCTCACCGAAGAGCAGTACTATGTGCTGCGCCAAGAGGGAACCGAGCCCCCCTTCCGCAACGCCTACTACGACAACAAGGCTCCAGGGATCTATGTCTGCGCTGGCTGTGGGCAGGAGCTCTTTTCCTCGGCAGCCAAATACGACAGTGGCACTGGTTGGCCCAGTTTTTGGGAGCCGATTGCTCCTCATGTGATCGGCACCAAGACGGATTGGAAGTTGCTTGTGCCTCGCACCGAGGTTCACTGCTCCAACTGTGGTGGTCACTTAGGGCACGTGTTTCGGGACGGTCCCCCACCAACGGGTCTGCGCTACTGCATCAACTCTGCTGCTCTGAAGTTCATCCCCGCCACCACCTGAGCCTCTCCTCAGGCAACGCTAGAATTGAGCCACCTGCCTGGGTGAACCTATGTCGGACTACACCTTTTTGGATGCTGCCTCGATTTTGCTGCGGGAGGGTCTGGAGGCGCTTTTGGTGCTGGTGGCTTTGCTGGCCCTTCTGCGCAAAAGTGGGCAGTCGGCCCCGCAGCGCTGGGTGTGGCTGGGGGGATCCATGGGTCTGCTGGCAGCGGTGATGCTCGCCTTGCTGGTGAAGTTGTTTTTCCAGCAGTTGCTGACCCACACCCGCCAAGAGGTACTGGAGGGGATGACTGGGCTGGTGGCAGCAGGTTTGCTGTTTTCGGTCAGCCTCTGGCTGCACCGGCGGGCCGCCCTTGCTTCCTGGCAGACCTTTGTGCAAGAACAAGCCCAGGCAGCGCTCGCCACAGGCCAGGTTTTTTCCCTAGCTTTCCTGGCCTTTGCAGCGGTGTTTCGCGAGGGGGCAGAAACGGTGTTGTTTTACGTGGGATTGGCCCCTTCCCTGGCGGCAAAAGATCTCTGGCTGGGGATCGGTCTGGGATCCCTGCTGCTGGTGGGGATGGCGGTCTTGCTGCTGCAGGTGGGGCTGAAGCTGCCCTTGGGGGCTTTTTTCCGGGGTTTAAGCCTGCTGATTTTTTACTTGGGCTTTAAGTTCCTGGGCAGCGGCCTCCATGCTTTGCAAGTGGCGGGCTGGCTTCCGATCACCCCCTTATCCGGGATCCCGAAGCTGCGCTGGTTGGGTTTGTATCCCACTTGGCAGACGCTGATCCCACAAATGGTGCTGCTGGGAACAGCCTTTGTCTTGTGGATGAGGCAATGGCGGCGGGCTGACTCTGCTCAAAAGCTTTCTCCGTGAGAAACTTTCTTTGCGAGCAGGGTACCTCCCACAACCCTCAAGTTCGAGGGGCTGGGGTTTCGAGGGTTGTTGCTCGAAGTAGCCGGCGATCCTCCCTCTTCCTGGGGTGAGCAAAGTGTCCCGGCTGGACTCAATTCTCGGTGCCCAGCTACGCATTCCGGCCCAGAAAGACGAAGCCCGCCAGCAGGGAGCTGGCAGGCCGCTGGATCTTGTCGGGGATCCCACTTGCGATCGCTGTCGATAAACCGAGACCGATCTGCAGGGTTACCAGAAATCAGGTGTCGTAAACACGGCACTCGACGGCGTCGGGGTTTTCAGCACAGTGCTGCTCAAGGCTGCTGGGAGCTTTGGGCTGGTGGCTGCGGGCTGCCAGCACTTCCTCAACAGCATCCCAAGCTGCACGGCAGTGAGGATCCCCTTCGCCGTACTCAGAACAGATGTTACGGGCGTTTTCCAGCTCTTTGGCAATGACTTCAGACAGTCCCATATTCTCAAGCTCCTTTCAACGAGATGGGGCCAGGGGCCCACGGGTATAATCTGCTGACGCAGATCCGCAGGGATCTAGCGCACTCGCGGATCAACAGGCAGAAACCTGCCGCTCCGCAGGGTAGATAAGTCCAGGATGATGCCTTGCTGCCAACCTATCGATCGCTGTGGATACATTACCATTCTAAGCAGCGACCGCCGGGGGTTGCAGCCACCCTTTTGCGATCTCTTCGGGATCAGCGGGGCTAAGACCTGAAGGCGCCAAACAGTTGTCCAAGCTGTTGCCGCACCTGCTCTGGGGATCCCTGATGGCGCACCTGTCCTTCGGAGAGGAAAATTGCTCCATCCGCCCATTCCAGCTCTGCCAGCCGATGGGTTACCCAGAGAGCGGTGATCCCCTCTTGATCCACCAGGCGGCGGATGCACCGCAGCAACTCCGCCTGGCTCTCGGGATCCAGCAGGGCTGTTGGCTCGTCCAAAAGCAGAACCTCGCTGCGCCGGGCCAGCGCCCCGGCGACTGCCACCCGTTGCTTCTGTCCACCGCTGAGGCCGTGGATGGGCCGGCGGATCAAGTGCCGCAAGCCCACCTGCTCCAAGGCCATTTCCACCCGCTCGGCAATCTCTTCCAACGTGAGGGGTTCTGCCCCCAAACCAAAGGCGACGTCTGCCCCTACCGTCGGCATGAACAGTTGGTGATCCGGGTTTTGAAACACGTGGCCCAGCCGCCCGCGCACCTCCAGGTGGCCCGCTAGGGGCTGAGGATGGGTGAGGGATCCGGACAACAGTTGCAATAGGGTAGACTTGCCGCTGCCGTTAGGCCCCAGCAGCATCCACAACTGGCCTTTGGGAATGACAAAGCTGCACTCCCGCAGAACCGGGGGACGCTCCGGCCAGGCAAAGGTCAGGCCCTCCACCCGAATGGCCGGCGGGGACTCCCTCTTGCCGCCGCGCAAGGACTCTGTCCCCCTCTCCGACATGAGAATCCCTCGCGAAGACCCGAAGAGCTGCTCTCAACCCTGCAACTGCGCCAAAAAGCCGGGACGAGTTCCTGGGGCACCAGGGCCACCCGACTTGGTGGTCATTTGCACGCCACACAGCTCGCCGGTGAGCAGGAACACCTTTTTGCCGGTGCGGTCACAGGTCAGCTCCAAGCTTTGGGGGGATCCGCTCTGGAGAGCGTTGACCACGCTTTGGTAGGCGCGGTTGGCCGCTTCCTCCTCTTTTTGGTGGACGACGATGGGGGCGGGATTCCCTTTCAAAAGCAATTCTAGGATATACATGGCTGACCGTTCGCGTAGTGGGCTGTGGACACCTGATCCCAGTATCGCAGGTCGGCGGAAGACCTGGAGGCCGGCAAACCCAGATCCCAGCGCTAGGGGCAGGGGCGGGCGGAGGTGGGATCCCCTGGATTGAGACCGGCAAACCAGCTCGACAGGGCCGCCGGCAGGCAGAGGCCAGGGTTGCCCTCGATGTGGAGCCGTTCCAGCCGCGGCAGTTCTGCCAAAAAGCCGGGCAGCTCGCCCGTGAGCCGGTTACGGGCCAAGCGCAGATCCCGCAATTGCTTGAGTTGGGCCAGCTCCGGAGGCAGGGATCCGCTGAGGCGGTTGTCTGACAAGTAGAGGTTTTCCAGGTTGTGCAGTTGCCCCAGTTGGGGCGGAATGGGCCCAGAGAGCTGGTTGCGATCCAAAAACAGCCCCTTGAGGGAGCGCATCTGGCCCAGTTGGGCGGGAATGGCGCCGCTGAGCTGGTTGTTTTGCAAGCTGAGGTTTTCTAGGCGGCTGAGCCGGCCTAGCTCTGGGGGGATGGGGCCGGAGAGCTGGTTGTGATCCAAAAACAGGCCCCGCAGGTTGCGCAGTTGCCCTAGCTCCGGCGGAACGGGGCCGGAGAACTGGTTGTAGTCGAGAAAAAGCTGTTCCAACTCCCTCAACTGCCCCAGCTCGGCGGGGATGGGGCCAGAAAGCTGGTTGTAACTGAGAGACAAAGCCCGCAGGTGGTGGAATTGGCCAATCTCCGGCGGCAGGGATCCGCTCAGCCCGCGGCGATCCAACACCAACTGGACAAGGCACTGATCCCCATCAAACAGAGCCACTTCCTCCACCACCACCTCAGGCCGGCCCATCGCAGCCAAGACTTGCCGTAGGAGGAGAGGATCCCGCTCCCGACAAGAGGCGAAAGACCAGGCCATCGTCCCCCAGCTCAGCCAAGCCCCAATGGCCAGCAAGAGCAAAATCCGAGCTTGTCTTTTGACTGATCCCATTGCCCCTTCCCGGCCAACGTCTTAAGGGAGCATAACTCCCCTCCAGATCCTTGCCAACTACTTACTAGCTGGGGGAAGGGGCAACAGTTCTTCCAGAGCAGGGCGCCAGGCAGGAGCTAGGATTGGCTGCCTTGAGAGCGCTGGATCACCTCAGCTTCGCTTAGAGGGGTAGGGGCGTGGAAAGACAGGCACCAGGGAGTTTGGATTTTGCAGGGCGGGTGAAGCTGCTGCGAGGAGAGATAAAACTGTCCCACCTTTAAGACAGCCACATCTTCTCCGCTTCCTCCCCGCTGGGCAATTTGCTCGCGCACTACCTCAATGGCTGCCGGAGACGTGACTCGGCCAAAAAACTGGGTGGAGCAGTTGGCGATGACGTTGTGGTCGATGCTCTTGGGTGCTTGGGTAGCAAAAATGAGACCCAAGCCGTATTTGCGCGCTTGGGCGGCCAGGCGCAGCAGGCTCTGCTTGCAGGGGGTAGTCCCCTGGGAGGGCACAAAGTCTTTGGCCTCGTCGATGACCAGCAGCCCGCGCACTGGCGCTTCCGGCGGGGCGGGGTTTTTCTTGATCCAGGTAAACAGCGCCATGGCCAGTTGATTGAGAAATTGCTGCTGTTCCCCCAGGGTGGGAAGGCCCACCAAGTTGACAACCGACACCCGGGTTTTGCCGTAGTCTGAGCCCAGCCCCAACAAGATGGCCGGATCCAACGCCATCCCCTGTTGATGGAGCAACTTGTTGTTAACCATGGCAGCCTTGAGGAGATTAGCCATCTGCAGCGCCAGTTGCGGCGCCTTGCTGATACCGGCTCCTGCTTCCGGAGGCAGGTCCGCAAGGAACTCGGCAAAGTCAGCTAGAGATCCCGGCTGGTGGGTGGCAAAGTATTTCAAAGCTGCCTTGAGAACCCCCCGCTTCAGCTCGTCGCTGACGGTCTTGCCGGGGGCCACGATCTCCTGGAGGGCGCCCCAGGCCATGTCGACGGCCTGATCCAGCTCTTCGGGATCACCGGCCAGCGCAGCAAAGTCCGGCAGGGGGGCGAGGGTGAGGGGGTTGCCCGCCGCCAGCCCAGGGGTCCAAACCACCACCTCGGTTTGGGCAAAGTAGCGCTCTGCCTTGGCTTGATCCTCCTCTGTCCAGCCTTCGGGAGCGGCAGGCCAGGGATCCCCCAGCCGGGCCAAGTCGTTGGCTGCATCGATGACGATGGAAGGGATCCCCTGCAAGGCTGCCTCTTCCACCATTCGCCTCAAGAGCACCGTTTTCCCCGAGCCGCTGCCAGCCAAAATCACAGTGTGCCGCACCAGCTCTGGGACGGGCAGAAAGACCGGATCCCCTTCTCGATTGGCCACCCAACGCCGCCCGACCAACAAACCCGTTAGGTGCAGATCCTGCTTGGCTTGAGGGGCCTTGCCGTTCTCTACCCTAGAAAGTGAGAAATCCCCTTTTTTGGCAGGCTCAACTTTTGGAGTTTCCTGCGCAGGGATCCCTTCCTTCAGCCAGGCGAGGAGCTTGGCCAGACCCGAATCCGGCTCGGCGGCTGCCAGTTGGGCAAGGGGCTGCCGCTCGGCCAGCCAGTCCGTAAAACCGGGCCTGGATTGGAGCTGCTCTAGGGCCAGCAGAACCCTGATTTCCTCCTCGCTGGGCCGCCAGTGGATCCCACCCTCCTCAAGGAACTTTTGCCACAGTTTCTGAGTACGTTCGCCTCCTGGTAGGGAGGTAGTGCGCACCACTACCAACTTGCGAAATCGCAGGGCCGCGTCGATCCCGGCTGCCGTTCTAGCAGCTACTAAGCGAGTTTGGAAAGATCTAGGATTAGTTGATTGAATAGCTGTAAAACAAAGGTGCCTTTCCCGCTCGTTTGCCTCGTAGAAGATTAGCCGCAAGCGAGAATGCAGAGGCAAGAAACCTCTGGATCCAGGGAAGTCAGTTTCCACTTGGCTGCCAATACTAGCCGGCAACTTTTCCTGCCCGACGAGAAATTTGCACAGAGAAGCTAGGGGCTCTTTCCATATCTCGTTCTCGTTTTCCTGTAAATACGGGGAAATATCAACCTTTTGCTTGGCCTCCTCAAAGATTCGATCTAGTTCCTTCAGTGGAGGGGGACTTGGAGTGATAGGAGCAGAACTTGGGACACCTAACTCGATAACTATCCCTTTCTGTAGGCATTGCTCCCTGTGCTCATGACATTTCTGGAGGAGCTGCCGAGGATTGTTCCTCTCCGGGAAGGACTGGAAGAACTCCGGCTTAAACGGGTAGGAAGGATAGGGAGGGATAAAGCCCACCTTGTGGTAGGCAGCCTGCAGGCGAGGAACAACAACTGCCTCAGCGACACTGGCCGAAAGAAGATGCGTCAAAGTTAAAGGCTGCTCAAAGCGTCCTGTAAAGGTTTGAACAGCTGTTTTCGTTAGAATTTCCCAAGACTGGTCTAGGCACGAGATGATGACAAGGGATCGGGAGAGGCAGTCCCGTAGCCCAATGAGGCCACCTGCGATGTTATGAATGATGTTTTGGGAAGCTTCTTTTTCTGTCTCTGGCGAGAGCTCCTGCAAGGATGACGAAGGACTAGGACTTGTATGAGATTGCACAACAATGGGATCCAACTGATCCAAAGCAACTACAGTGGGTCCCCTTAGGCTCATCAGCCAAGAAAGCCCTGCAACAACTTGACTAGGATTTAAGCTGGCGTTGGTAAAACCGAATTGTCGGGCAACCTCTGATTCCACACCTAGGCCCTGTATC
Organism: Synechococcus sp. RC10B2; assembly: GCF_047502635.1. NCBI lineage: Bacteria > Bacillati > Cyanobacteriota > Cyanophyceae > Synechococcales > Synechococcaceae > Synechococcus > Synechococcus sp. RC10B2. The sequence continues at coordinate 55,525 of NZ_JANSHO010000018.1, read as the reverse complement.
CAGCTAGTACCTATTGACGCCAGTAAAAAATCATTCGAATTAGCTAGAATGGCAGCTCGTACACAATCTTGGTACTTGATGGTGTGCTTGCGATCTTGAGTGAATAGCCATTGCAGAGTTTGTCTAATGACGTCGAGCAAAGATTCGTGGGAAAAACTGGCGATCTCCTTCGCCTGCTTGGGAGTAGAGAGAGCTCTCAGAAAGACCAGATCGAGAATTTTTTGGAGCTGGCTAGTGCCATCAGGCTCTTCCTGAAGCAGAGAGGTGAGGTAGCCCTGGATTACGGTTTCCCAAAAGTCTTTCACATCGGTCATGTCCACTAGGACAAACCCCACCCTTTTTTCAAAGCAGTGCTGTCTTAAGACCCTGAGAAGGTGGGTTTTGCCAGAGCCACCATTGCCAAGCACAGGGATTCCAAAGGGTGTCTCCATCTGGGGAGATTGGATTAACTTCTCCAGCCGGCTGAATAGCTTCTCCCTGACATCCCGGTTAAGCTCAGGAACGTCAAAATCCGGAGGTTGCCAGATTTTTCTAAGATGAACTGTCCAATCAAAATCAACCTCCTTGAGGGCTTCTAGAGCTTTTTGTTGGTTGATTGAGAAAGAGGTACTTTCCTTGGAAGTCATGGCTAGTTCCTAACACGAAGAACGTGCTTTTTGTAGCCGTACAGGTCAATAGCGGCGGCTTCGATTTCAGGAGTAATGGACAGAGGATCGTCCAGGTTCATCAGCACTATCTTGGCTTGGCGGTTCAAAGTCAGGAGCGCCTGATCCAATAGCCAGGAGGGAACATCGGGAAATCTTTTACGCAAGTCGGATAAGTAGACTAGGTAGTAGCGCCCTCCCATCTCCTCGCAGGTGCGAAAGACCTTCTCGAGGAAGTTAGGATCAACCTCCCCTTCGCTAACTTCCCAGGGCTGCGTTTGCCCAGTAGGAACAGGGGCTGCTCCACCGAGAGAGGGTCTGTTCGCGTCAGCGGGCCGTAGGCCTAGAATCCGCGCCAAGGGAACGTTCTCCCGCTGTGCGTAATCCACTAGGGTTGCCAACGCCTTTTGCAAAACAACTGCTGCCTCTGGCGACTTGGAGCGGGCGATGGCTGTTGGAGGTGTGGTAGAAGCCCAGTCCCAGGCCTTGTCAGTCAGCACAAGCCGGGTTATCCTCCTTCCCTTTTCGACTACAGTCTTGCATTCAATGAGGCCCTTTTCCTCCAACAGCTTGAGCTCTTTGGCCCTATGCTTTGGCTTCACTTGCGACTTGGTCGGTTCTTCCCCTGTTAGCAGGAGCTTCCAGAGCAAAATTTCGCTTTTGGGCAACAAATCGCTCATTTCCTCAACCTCCAGCCCTGCCTCAAAGCCGGCTCTGTTGCAATTGAACCACCTTGCGGATCATCTCCACCGCCCGCTCGCAGTCGGACATCACCAGCTCATTGGGAATCCGCAACACCAAGTAGCCGGAGATGAGCAACTCGTAGTCCCGCAGGCGATCCTGGTAGTAGTGGTTTGGCTCGCGGTGCTCTGGCCCATCCACTTCCACCACCACCTTACCCTCCCGCCAAAGCAGATCCGCTCGGAAAGCGCGTCCGTTAACACTCTGTACAGTTTGGTTGAATTCCAGCAAATTCTTTAACTGCGCATCTGCTGCCACCCGGTCGGCCAGCTTTCTCTCGGCGGGACTGAAGGGGTGAGGGGATCCCTTGCAACCCACCACCACCTGTACCGAGCTGTCGAACTCCTTTAGCCTCTCAGGAAGCGGCAGTCGAATGGCACCGTAGCTCACGGAGGCCAATTCGGGGTGATCAGTCAAAGCGCTCGGCACCACCAGCACCAGCCGTGCCTGACTGTTGTCGGCCAACCAGATAGCTGCCTTGGCCAAGCCGAGTAAGTAGCTGGGCGCCGGCTCTGTCTCATTGGTTGCCAAAGCCAAGGTCAGCTCGCGAGGGGCAATGGCCTTGGCCAGTTGCTGCACCTGGATCGCCCGCTGGATCCCTGGCACCACAGGCAGGCGTTGCTGCTGGCACAAGTGCATTGCTGCCCTAAGCCAGGTACTGGAAATGGCGGGATCCCGTTTTGCGGACAGCTCTCGGGCGCGGAGACGATTGAGAACCTGGGCCTCTGCCGTTCTGCCCGGCTCAAACTTTTCTCCATACCAATAGGGCCAGAGGGATAGGGCTACCCTCGCCAGCACCTGCAGACACTCATCGAGGATGGCATCCTGGGCAGGAATTCGGTGCCAAAGCTTGGAGACAAAGACCGTCTCTCGAGTTTCAGCCTCCTCCGCCAGGCTCGCTAGCGCCTCCTCCACGCACGGCGCCAGTAATAGCTTGACCTCCCCCTCTTTGCCTAGGTCTTGCCACGAAAGAACGGCCACCTCGCCTTTCCCACCTGCCTCCTGGAATCCTAGCCTAGGCCAGGCCGGGGGGAGAGGATATCGCAAGCTGGGTCGGCAGGGATTCGAACCCTGGGCCAATCGGTTAAAAGCCGAGTGCTCTACCGCTGAGCTACCGACCCAAGTTTGCAGCTCTGACAGAATAGCACAACTTCTGTCATATTAGCAGAAGGAAGCTCTAGCCAGATCCCCAAGGATTTTGCTATTCTAGGTTTAGCCAAACCCTGGGGCTGTAACGGTTTCGACGGGGTGGCGAACAAGGGTTCATGATGCAGGTCGGGATTGAGCTTATCCCGTTACCACCAGGCTCAACACAGTACGTGCGAACAACGTCGTACCTTTTGCTCGTAAAGCGGCCGCTCTGGCTGCCTAAGGCTCAGTAAGAGAAGTCTGAGCTCGAGGATCCTCCCACGACCCCGTTAAGTGGGCGGGTCACAACCCCAACGGGTGCAGCTCTCTTCTCCGGCTCCGTCGAGGGAGAGCCTAAGCTTAGGCGGAGAACTCCCATCGCCGGGATCTAAACGGCGATCCCTGCCTTGAGGGTTAGAGAGGCTAAGCCTGTGAAGGAGTGAACCCCCAGTACCCATCTCGGACACGGGTTCGACTCCCGTCAGCTCCATCTCCAGGTCAACCTGAGGTTATTGGCCCAGACCATCCTCGGTCAGGAGGGAGACGGGGCCTTTGAGTCCCTCTAGAGGTGAGTTCCTCAAGCGGCTTTACGGGCGGGGAAGCTGCCATGGCTGTGCCCTACAATCAGGGACAGTGGGTTGGAGAAAAGAGGGCCATGCGGCTCGTCGACCAACAGGGGCGTCTCCTGGGCAAAGTCAGTCTCCTGGATCTGGGGGCGCTGGCAATTGTGGTGGCGGCGATTGTGGCTGTCCTGTTTTTGCCAGGGCGGCAAGCGGGCAGCGTCGTCCAGGTGGGGGGTGGCCCTACCCTGCCGGTGGAAGTAGATATGATCGTGCGGGGGGTTAGCAGCCGATCCCTAGAACCTTTTCAAGCAGGTCAGAAGGCCGATTTGATCATCCGCAACCAACCCTACGGCCAGGTGGAGGTGGTGCGGGTGGAAAACGTCAGCCGCACTGTGCCGGTGGTTTTTCCCGATGGACGGGTTGAGAACTTGCCTGATCCAGAGCCCTACCGCTTTGATCTGGTGTTTACCTTGCGGGGACGGGGCCAGCAGACAGAAAATGGCATTGTCCTAGGCAACAACCGCGTCAAAGTCGGCGTTCCCCTGGAGCTCGAGACCTTTAGCTACAACTTGCGTGGAACCGTGATGGATGTGCGGCTGCTGCAATCGTAGAGGATCTCGAGCCTGATGCAGCTACAGGAGATCGCCCAAAAATTGGGATGCCCCTACGAGGGAGATCCCACCCTCGAGATCCACGGCGTAGCCAGCCTGGCGGAAGCTCGCCCAGGCGAGTTGAGCTTCCTCAGCGAAGACCGCTACCTGCCCCTCCTGGAGCAGACCCAAGCCAGCGCCGTCATTGTGGAGGAATCGCTGGTTCTGCCCCGCCCCATTGCTTGCTTGCGAGGGAAGGATCCCCGTCTGCTCTTTGCCCAGGCCATCGAGCTGTTTTACCAGCCCTATCGCTTGCCTGTTGGGATCCATCCCACCGCTGTGATTGATCCCAGCGTTGAGTTGGGAGAAGGTGTGGCCATTGGGCCGCATGTAGTGGTGATGGAAGGGGTGAAAATTGGCGACTACACCCAAATCCACCCCAACGTAACCATCTACCCCCACGTGCGGATTGGATCCCGCTGTCAGCTTTTCGCCAACTGCGTCATTCACGAGCGCACGGAGATTGGGGATGATTGCCTCATCCACAGCGGTGCTGTCATCGGCGACGACGGCTTTGGCCACATTCCTCTTCCCGACGGCTCCTGGCGGCGCATGCTGCAGGCAGGCCGGGTGGTGCTGGAAGACGGCGTAGAGGTGGGCAGCAACACCACCATCGACCGGGCCGCTGTTGGCGAGACCCGCATTGGCCGCGGCACCAAGATCGACAACCTAGTGCAGATTGGCCACGGCGTGAAGACGGGATCCCACTGCTTGATCGTGGCTCAGGTGGGCATTGCCGGCAGCACCCAATTGGGCCACCACGTCATCTTGGCTGGGCAATGCGGCCTGGCCGGGCACCTGCACATTGGCGATGGCGTACGCGTGGCCGCCCAGACAGGTGTAACCAGCGATATCCCCGCTGGTCAAACCGTGGCCGGCTACCCCCATCAGCCTATTGCCGAATGGCGCAAGAGCATGGCCGTCCAGCGGCACTTGCCTGAGCTGCAACGTACCTTGCGCAAGCTGGAAGCTCGTGTGGCCAAGCTGGAACAGAGCAGTGGGACATAGATGGGGATCCCTGCCGATGGCTAATTCACTTGCTTGCCCCCAACGCAAAGATGCTAGCCCAAGAGAAACTGCAGGAAATCACTCCCCTCACCCGCGAGCAACTGGCAGAGCTCATGCCTTCGGCCCAGGGGCTGCTCAGCGATGAGCCCGAAATGGAACACTCCCTGCATGCTCTGCAGCTTTTGATTCTGGTCAGCTGCCTCGCCCGCCTCTGGCAAGACCGCAACGACTACTTCCTCGCCTGGAACCTCACCGTCTACTACAGCCGAGAGCAACTCAAAAATAAAGACTTCCGCGGGCCAGATCTGTTTTTGGTCAAAGGGGTAGAAAACCGCCCCCGCCCTTCTTGGGTGGTGTGGGAAGAAGGTGGCAAATACCCGGACTTGATCATCGAGCTGCTTTCGGAATCGACTGCCAAAGTGGATCGGGGTGAGAAGCGGGAGCTTTACGAAAGGATTTTCAGGACACCGGAGTACTTTTACTATTCTCCGGAGACGCAGGAGTTTATGGGTTTGCGACTGAGGGGGGAGAAGTACGAGGAGATTGAGCCAACGGAGCAGGGCTGGCGCTGGAGCGAGATGCTGGAGCTGTATCTGGGGATCCATAACCAACAACTGCGCTACTTTTTCCCCAATGGGGAGCTGGTGCCTACTCCTGAAGAAGCTGAGAGAATCGAGCGCCAACGTGCTGAGCAAGAGCGACAGCGAGCAGAGCGCCTGGCCCAGAAGCTGCGGGAGCTGGGGGTGGATCCCGATACCTTGTAAGGGTAAAGAGAGGAGAACTGGCAATGACTAACCCGAACCCAATTACTGAGGTGCCGGATCCGATTTATCTAACCGAATGGCCCCCTACCCAAGACGAGCTCCCCTACGACGACGGCGTACCTATGGAAAGCTGGCGACATAAATGCCAGATGGACTTGCTCATCTCCGTCACCCAAACCTGGCTGCAGCAGCGCCCCGATGGCTTTGTCAGCGGCAACATGTTCCTCTACTACAGCTTGGAGCAGGCCCGCAGCCGCAATTTCCCAGGGCCCGACTATTTCGTGGTGCTGGGAGTGCCCAAGGGCGAGCGCAAAAGCTGGGTGATTTGGGAGCGGGGCAAAGGGCCGGACGTGGTGATTGAGCTTCTTTCTCCCAGCACTGCCCAGGAGGACAAGACAAGCAAAAAGCAACTTTATGAGCAGATTATCCGGGTGCCGGAGTACTTTTGGTTTGACCCGTTTGAGCCAGAGGACTGGGCGGGGTTTCGGCTAAGGGGCGGCCGCTATGAGCCAATTGAATTCGATGCAGAAGGTCGCCTGCCGAGCGAGGTTTTGGGACTGTACCTGGTGAAATGGAAGGGCAGGTTTCGGGACATCGAGACCACATGGATTCGGTGGGCCACTTCTTCTGGTGAACTAGTGCCCACCGAGGCTGAGCTGGAGCGGCAAAGGGCTGAGCAGGAACGGCAACGCGCCGAGCGCCTGGCCCAAAAGCTACGAGAACTAGGGGTGGATCCCGATGCCCTTTAAAAGTAGAGACCTTTCCCCCCAATTAGGTTGGGGATAAAGGGCAGGCAAAGGCAGAGAATGGGGCTCTCACTGGGCAATTAACAAAACGGGCAGCTTCTGCACAGCAGGCCGCAGTCCTTGAGGAAAACGCTCCCGCTTCAGCGGATAGCGATAGTTCATGTGCTGAATCAGCCTCTCCCACTGCCAGGCGTTTAAACCGGAGACCAGAGAACAGAATGGCTCCTCAGATATCTCGCGCCCCTCTTCCATCAACTTGAGAGTTACGTTCCCCGCCGCAATTTCCAGTGTCTCATTAGCTAGCTGTGGGCTTGGATCCCCTAGCAAAATAAGAGCATAATCTTTTGGATTGGGGCTAATCAGGATTTGCTGCAGTAGCTGCTCCAACTCTTGAATAAGTTGCTCTGTCTCCATCTCCCAGTAAGGGAAAAGAACGACGTTAAACTTGCTCAGGCGGATCCCGGCTTGGGGCAAAGTCACTGTTGAGCTATCTCTCACTATTGGCAGGTTCTCAGACAGGCTTACCCAGACCCCTGAGTAGTCAATGCTGTGTAACCGAAAGAAAGCCTGAATTTCTTGCTCAAAGTCGTGAACAGCGTCTCGGCATCCCTGCCAATGTCCATAGTCGTCAATTTGGATAAATCCTTGAGAGTTAACCTGACTGTAGAGATGATGAAAGATATCGACTGTGGACTGATACCAGTCTGCATCTGCATGTAGCAAAGCAATTTCGCCTACCTGGTCGCGGTAAGCTGGCAATGTGTCAGCAAACAATCCCTGCACAGGAACAATGAGATCCCAAACTCCTAGTTCCTTACTGATTACCTCCAAGTTCTCCGAGATAGGAGCACCCAAAGCTCCAGCTCCGTAGGGAGTATTATTGGCGAAAACTCCTCGATAATCTCGGTCTACTTCTGTTGGCTGAGGCATCCCGGCGAAAGTGTCAAAAGCGTAAACTTTCCGCGGTCGGCGGCTGTAGTTTTTGATCACCCAAGCCAGCAATGTAGAGCTGCCTCCTTTGTAAACACCACACTCAACAAAGTTTCCAGGGATGTCCTCTTGGCAGACTCGCTTGGCCAAAAGGTAGAGATTCCAAAGACGCTCAAAGCCCAGCAAGGTAAAAGCCTTAACCTTTTCCAAGACTCTCGATAGCTCGAGGTTGCATACCGGGTACTCCTTCAAATGCTCTGGCAGAGTCCAATCCATATTGGGATCCGGAATATGCTCCACAGGCTGGACGTTGCCTCGCCAAGCCACGCCCATAATCTGCATGGTTTGGTAGATCATCGTGTTCCAGCCTCGATCCCTTAGGTAGTTTAAGCCCTCAGCTACATCTGGTGAGGCAAGGTCGTGAAAGAGAACTAGTGCATCTTCAGCAGCGTAACGCTCTGCCACCTGAGCATCGCGAAGAGGAGCTGGCGCGTCATGATTTCCATCGATGTAGATCAAAGACCAGCGGCGGTCATTTTCCTGAGCAATCTCTTCTACTTTCTCTGGACTGTAGCCGGGATATAGGTTGACATTGGAGCGAACTCCCGCTGAGCGAAGAGACTGATCCACACTTTCATAAATTTGAGGATTAGTTAAAGCAGGATCCACCACATCAAGAACAACTCCTCCTGCAGCAAGGTGAGCAGTTGACCAGCCTAGCCAACACCCAATCTCTAAAGCAGGTTTTCCTTGAAACTTAAGCGCAGTATTGTACAAGATGTGTGCTTCATCTCGGCTAACAAAACCAATAGTTGGCTGACGTAAGTCTGTGTGCCAAAGATGGGGAACCTCTTTCCGCAAGTAGGGCCAGGGGTGACAGTTGGGATCCACTGCAGTCATTAAAGGGAAGCTATAGTCAAGATGTATTCTCCTCTGGTAAGGCGATACATAATCGTATCTTTTGATCGGTAGAGAGTTCTTGTCTGGATATCGCAAGCTAGCTTCAACCTTGAAACCTTCAGTCGTAAGTACAATATGAGTTAGCCTTGTCTTAACATCAGCCGTAAGATGTATAACTCCTATTGGATCATGAGGTGGAAAAGGATCTACCCAGAGCTTCCTTTGAGGATCCCACAAAGGTAGCTGGTAGTGAGCTAACCAGTTGCAACTCAATGGCAGAAGCTCAACTCTATCCAGACCTAAATCTTTATAGATAGAAACATTTAAAGCGAACTGATCTGTCCATAAATCAAGGTGTCTGGACATAGCTTGCTCTATCCTTCTTGCCCATGTTGACCAGTGAATAGACTGTCTAGCCCCGGAGAATACACCAGCGTTCAACAAAGGCTCTATTTCTAGGCGATTAAACTCGGTGTGATGGAAATATTTGTGGTAGTGCCAAGTTATCCAGGTTTGCATCCAGAATCTGTTGACATGCTTAGCTACTAACTCGGGAACTATTGAAAACCCTTTTCTTCTTGCTCCTAGAGTGAGCAGTTCAATTGCAAACCAATCTTGGAGCCAAGCGTCTGCATCAATCCAAATATAAACCTCATAGCCCGGAAAATACTTAGGTAGAAATGGTCTAGATACCAGAGCTTTAAGATAACTGGGTTGGCTACTACTATTTGGAACGTTATAATTCCAACTTGGCTCAACGATATGGTCAACGTACTGACTTATCCACTGCAACTGCTCTGGCGTGCAGCCTGTATCGAGGAATCCAATGTCCAGATAGTATCCCTGCGGCTTCTCTCGGATAGAGAGGATAGTCCCTTGGACTAATTCAAAAAACTTGCTGTCAGCACTCGTAACGATGATAGTTGAGTTCATGACTTTCGCATCTCCTCTCTTTTCAAGATTCTACTTCTAAGCTCTGCGCAGATAGCAGAGGGATCCTTTTTGACCAGCTATGATCTCCCCCTGCCAGATCATGTGAGAGGGATCCAACATCTGGTCAATCTGCTTGCGGTCTTGCTCCGAGCAAAACTCCACATAGATGACCTTGATGTCTTTGAGCCATGGCTCCAAACTGGCCAACACCTCCACCTCCTGCCCACCTGTTGCCACCCGGAGCACATCGATGCGCTCTAGACCTAGATCCCGTAGGGCTGTCCTGGCTTCCCGGAAAACCAGCACCCGCTCCACTCCCCACTCTGTCTGAGAGTCTTCCGGCCACAGACGACGAGTCTTGGAGCTATTCTGCCCCGCTAGGCCCACTGGATGCACATGGCAGTTGCCCAAACTAAGAGCATTCTGCTGCAGCAGGTGCAAAGCCAAGGGATCCGCCTCAAAACAGTGAATAACTGCATCCGGGCAAAATCCGCGAAAACAGACACTGGCAAGTCCTATGCCAGATCCAACGTCAATGACAGTCTTCACTTCGGAAATATCGGAAATAAATGAAGGAAAGTTAAGATAAGTCGCCCCATAAAAAAACGTCTCCTCGTAGAGGCGTATCACACACATAAACTGATTTATGGTAAAACGCTGCAGCCGCGTTTCCATCACCCGACTTGCCTCGGTAAAGAGAAGCTGATGATCTTCTCCCAAGACGAAGGCAAAGTTGGCCTTCACAGGTTGCCCCAGCCTCTGCAGGTCTTCAACCATGCACACAGCTGCATCAAACACAGGCCAGCTTGCTGGCTCCCCTGTTAGCTCGTGCACCCGCTCGGCCACACCCCGCTGCTGCAGCAAAGCACAGGGATCCGCAAAGCCCCCTTCCACATACAGCTCCAGCCGCGGCAAGTCCAGCAAGTCAGCAGCAATCACCCCAGGGCAGTTCCGGCTGAGAAACACCTTCAGCCGCTCTTGCACCCGATGCAGCTCCTGAATCGGCTCGTAAATCCCCAGGCGACTGTCCAGCAGCTCGGCGCTGGAGGTGCTGACAAAATGGCGCACCTCGGAACGGGGCGAGTAGCAAAAGGGCTCCGGCAGCTCTCCGCCAAATACCCAGTCCAGCAGATTCTGGATGCGGTGGCGGGGGTGCCACTGTTCATCGAAGGCGTGGTAGGCGCGGCGGGCAATTTCGATGGCCTCTTGCGGATGGTCGAGGTAGTAGCGAACCTTTTCCAAAAGTTCCCCTTCCGAGTCGTAGGTGTCGCAGTAAACTCCTGGTACCAGCAGCTCGTCGAAGCCGGAGGCAAAAGAAAGACGGTCTGTCAGCAAAAAGCCGCCTACCGAAATCACTTCCAAATTCCGAAGATTCAGATCTCCATTTTGGCTACAGTTAAACGAAATCAGCGAGCTGGCAAAGCGGTCGGCTGCTTCTATGCGATTGGCAGTTTTGATAAGGATAGGGAAATCAGCTTCCTTCAAAGCCTGAACAAGGCGAGAGCGTCTGGGGTGTCGAGAACCTTGCTGGCCAATGAAGACGATTTGGTTTTCTCTCACTTCTACCCACTCGTGGGCAATAGGGCGCATGGATATAAGGGGCAACCAGGCCAGGTTTTCCGCACCCGCTGTGGCAAACCAGTGCAGGTGCTGGCGGTTGTAGGCAGTGGCCACATAATCAAAGCCTTCGGTAGCCCAGTAGGCTAGCAGGTGATTGACGGGAAACTTCCAATGATGGGTATCACCCGCCAGTAAAACAGTTGGGCAGCCAAACTTCTTACTGTTTAAGGGAGTACTCTGGTCAAAGCTAGAAGTCCAAATGATTACTAGATCAAACTCCTTATCAGGAATCTTCTCAGAGTTGCCGACAAAGTCAAACAGGTCATAGTCTCCTTCGGGGCATTCCACCAAGTCTTCGGGGAGGTTGGCAAAGCCAAGGCCAAAACCTTTAGCTCTTGGACAAAGAGTAACCTGCTGGTCTGAAAGCAGAGGGGGCGGGATGTAGTCTGGCGGAGCTGGCCAGTTGAGAAGAACGCGCGGAGCTGTGGTCTTGGTATCCTTCATTTTTTAACCCTCTGCCTGGGCAGTCAGCTCTGGCAACCTCCGTAGGAGCTTAGCAGTCTTAGGTTATGAAACGGTTATAAGACCAACTCTACTCCTCCGGGATCCGTCAAAACCCTTGTTTAGCCTGCCCCTGCAGCTTTCTAGGCCTTGATCGGTAGCCAGCAATCTCAGCTTGCCCTGGAAGTCAGGCCAAATGAGAAGGGATCCTTTGACCCTATATCTAGAACAGGCCGTAGGCAGCCCTGCCGTTGATAGTCGGATCCCGCCTACCTTCCTAGCTGCCGAGGTTGAGCAGGAGCAACGGCGAGCGGAGCGCCTGGCCCAAAAGCTGCGGGAACTAGGGGTGGCTCCGGGTACATTAAGCTAGAGAGAACACCAGGGATCCCTTCCATGCAGTGCCAAAACCTTCAAGGAGATTTTGCCTCGGAACTGGAGCAAGTCCAGAGTCTTGCTCAGCTATTGGATTGGGCTCTGGAGTGCCTGCCTGAGCAGCAGATCTTCTGTCAAATTGGCTGGGAAGACTCAGGGGCCGTGCTAGAAGCAATGCTTCGCCATCCTGGAAAATTGACGATGATTCTACGGGATCCGCTCCAGAATCCGTCCAAAAAATTGGCCAGCACGGAGGATCTCCAAGCGCAAATTGTTCGGCTAGGACTGGAAGGACGGGTTCTACTGCTAGAAGGATCGATCCCTGCTCTTTTGGCAGATTTGGGGGAAGGGTTTCCCGATACCCAGATTGGCGTTTGCTTCTGGGCTGAGCTTGTGGACTATCGTACCCATTTGCTCCAGTCCCTGCTACTGCGGGATTATCTGGCTGAGCCGGCTCTGTACTTGGTCGATCACTGCCGCTACGGATCCCTTGCCCAATCGACCTTAGACTTGATGGGTGTGGATCCCGCTTTTCACCTGCAGAAAGCTTTTCCCAATCTCAGCCAAGGGATCCATCTCTTGAGGTGGGATCCTCAAAACAGAGCCCTAACCGAGCAAGATTTGGCTTATATTCGAGAACTAGGCCCAGGCTTGTTGCTGAATGCCAACCCGGTATCCCTGACCTTTTCGCAGCCGGATCCACGAGAGCCGACACGATTTTATCCGTGCAAGTACGTTAAGCTGGATAATTTCCTGCCTGCTGAGATCAACCAAGCTATCCTTCAGCATGCCATCGCCCATCAAGATAAGTTTATCCCTTCCAGAAGCTACAGCCCAAGCAACACTGAAGCTGAGTCTCTCAAGTTTCGCCGCTCTTTGCGTCTAGATTATGCGTACTTTCAAGAGTATGGATCCCTGTTGAGGGAAAAAATTGCAGCAGTGGCTCCCACAATCTTTGCTGAACTTGGAATTGAAAACTTTGATATCCAGATCTTTGAGATGGAGATGATCGCCAGCTATGATGGCTGCTATTTCGCTCCCCACACTGATAATTCTTATCCCCAAACTGCCTTTCGCCAGGTAAGTTGTGTGTACTACTTCCACAAGGAGCCCAAGCTCTACCGAGGAGGCGAGCTGCGCATCTATGACACGCAGAGGCAAAAGCCGCATCCACCAATCCTGTATGGAACCTACGACGAAGTGATCCCGACCAACAACAGCATTGTCTTCTTCTCCAGCAGTTGTCTACACGAGATCCTGCCGGTGTTCGGCCCCAGCCAAGCCTTTGCCGACAGCCGCTTTACCATCAACACTTGGTTAGGAACCAAGCGACTTGCCTAAAGGCTCGAATTCAACATGGCCAGAGTCTGTATTGCTACTACGGTTCGGGATCCAGGGGTGTGCTTGGAGTCGTTCATTCGCTATCACCTTGCTCTCGGAATCGCCCATATCTATATCTTCTTTGACGATCCGGAGGATCTCGCTGTTCAGGTAGCACTTAAGTTTTCCAATGTAACGGCTATTCCCAACGATGAAGCTTTGCAAGTCCAACAAGCACTGGGAAATGTTCTCTACCCAAAGTATGGCCCTCATGCTGGCTATGAGGTCATGGCTCGCCAGATTCTTAATGTAGAAACCGCCATACAACTCGCTCTTGAGCAAGGTATGGATTGGATTATTCATATTGATGGGGATGAGCTCTTCTATCTCGGCGAGGCGCTTACTTTAGACTGGTTTGACCAACTAGATAACGATATACTGCAAGTTCACTTCTTAAACTACGAGGCAGCTCCTGAAGCGTTTGAGATCGAAGACTACTTCCGCGAGGTCACTTTATTTAAGAAAAACCCTGCTATTTTGGATCCCGGATTCTATGCTGAGTTTCAGAGCATCTCCGGTAAGAGCCAATACTTTTTGGCTTATCAAAATGGAAAGTCAGCAGCTCGGATCCATCTCACTCTTTTGCCCAATAGCGTACACAGCTTTGATATTCCAGAAGATCATACCTTAGTAACATCATCCCCTTCTATTTTGCACTACTTAAACTGCGGATTTCAGAACTACTACAAAAAATACGCCCAACTGGGAAACTTTCCTGACTATTGGTGGCGCTCAAAATCTAATCCCATTCGAGTTCCCTTTCATCTGCTCTCAAGAGATGCCTACTGCTTAGGAAATACAAACGAGCTGGTAGACATTTATCAAAAGTTTATACTTTATGACGATTTCACAATCAACCAAAACCTCACAGAGAAGGGGATCCTCACTCGCATTCACTATCCTTCACAGTTGCTAGCGACTGTATCCACTCTGTCCAGTTGACCTATGGCTTAATCTACTCGTCCTGAGTGCAAAAATGCTGGCCCAAGAGAAAGTCCAAGAAAAGATCTCTTCCCTCACCAGCGAGCAACTAGCAGAGATCATGCTCTCTGCACAGGGGCTGCTCAGCAATGAACTCGAAGCGAGTAGCAATCCTTGCCCAAAGACTGCGAAACTGGGGGTGGATCCGGGTACATTAGAACGAGTAGTTTTGGGCACTAGGAATGAACTTCTCAACCTTGACTAGGTGAGAAGTCAAGCGGTCAGTAATGATACTTTCTACGATGGTCACACTTCCAAAAGAAATCCCTCTGCCTATGCCGGCTTTATGCGTCTCCAGGCTTCTTGATAGCTGTAGTATTTGAGAGCGTTTCTGTTGATCAGTTTAAGGTTTGGTTGATCGACCTCCATCCCTGAACTTCCCAAAGCAGTTTAAAGTTTCCCCTTAATCCGCCCACATCCTGGGTCGAGGTTGTCTGGAGAGGCAATAACTCAAGCCCGCCAACCGCTAGATCATCTTGCGTCAAAACTACAGAGCTGGGAATCTCTCCCGACATCATAGAACACTAAAAAAGCTCCCCGGTATGGGGAGCCAAATAGATGACCAAGTCATATAAAGTTAGCCAAGCAGGCCGCAGAAGCGATCTGCAACAAGGTATTGACTAGTCAGCGTCAAACACGTTGCAGGAGCGACCCACAAAGTATGGACTTTTCTGCTGAACTTCGGTGGCTTGATCCCCAAGACCAATCTCACACTTAATAGGTTTGTTGCCAAGGTTGACGTAGGCAGGCCCTTTACCAGTGTCAGCCTCCGTTGTGATCCTCACACCCGTCTGGCTTCCAGGTTTGTCCGTAAACACAGGCTCTTTGTAGATAGGGGTAATTGCAACCCACGGGTCATTCAGGAACTTGTCACCCTTTACCCCGCAGTAGTCAGGTTTAGCCCTGTCAGTGCTATTGCATTGTTCGGGGTCGATGTTTTTCCAGTCAGGGTAGACACTCGTGTCAAGGCGGTAAGCCTCGGAAGCACGGGAGACAGCCGTCAAGGCTGTTTGACCCTCAGCAGCGCGTGAACGACGGACTTGGTTCAAGAACTGCGGAATAGCGATCGCAGACAGCACGCCCACGATCACAATCACCACCAACAGCTCGATCAGAGTAAAGCCCTTGGCTTTGGAGAGAATTTGCTGAGCCAGTTTGGCCCGAAACAGAGACTGACGAGACTTCGCACTCATGGTACTCGATCCTTTGACAACCTAGAGAGTTAACCGTGCAGGTTACCTGCCGCTATTAACTTACCCCGCTGGCGGGCAGTTCATAACAGTCCCCTCCCACGGAGTGCAATTGCGGATCTCTGCTAGGGGCAGCCCAAAAACCGGTGGTCTAGCTGAGCTGGCTGCAGCGGGGCAAACTAGGACTAGTGATCTCCTTCCCACCCATGAACCCTACACTGCAAGCCCAGATCCTGGAAGCTAGGCAACTGCTTCAGCAGGCTCCCAATGCCTTTGCAGAGTGGCTGGTGGCTTTCTACCGAGAGCAAGACGCAAAGGGTTGGCGGGAGTTTTTGCGGGGCTTCTGTGACCTCCCCTCATCTTCATTGGCTGATGAGTCGGCTTCTCCCTCTGAGCCAGAGGCAATCACCCTATCGGCGCTGGAGCAGGCCCTGGTTGCCAACCGGCTGAACCTTGCCTACCAGCTCTACACACCTTTGGTAGAAGCAGGAATCCTGCCGGCGGAGAAGGTAGTAGAGGTGTTGCTATCCTTGGCAGAAAGCCTGGAAAAAAGCTCCACTGAAGATTCGCAGCAACAACGTTTCCAGGTTTGCCTGAAGCTGCGCGAGCTGGCTTTTGAGCTGGATCCATTCCGGCGGGATAACACCCAAGTTTTGCTGATGCGGGCTCTGCAAGCTCAAGACGAGCTGGCCGTAGGCTTTTACGGGCAGGCTTTGCTAGAGAGCCTGGCCAGTCTGGAAGACGACGAGACCTTGGACATCACCCAAGAGCCACTCCTGACCCAGTTGCTCACCCGACTCTGGGATGACGGCTACTTGGATTTGTTTTTTGAGCTGGCCACAGCCTTACAAGCTCATCTGCCGGGGAGTCAAAAATCAGGATTTGCTGCTTTGCTAGCCCAACTGGCTCATGCGGCAGATCCCGAGCAGGCGGGGCGCTATGAAGGTTTGTGGACGATAGAGAACCTGGTCGACGACTTCTTCCAAAAAGTAGCTTTTGCTCTTTTCGAGCACTCTACCAGCGATGGCTATTCCACCTTGGGGGAAGCTCTTCTCACAGCAGCCGAGAGCCCCCAGGTGCAAGAGAACTTTACCCTACGCCTAGCTCTTCTAGCAGAATCTTTAGGAAAGCTGATCTACGCCGCCCGATCCGAACGTGTAAACTTTGCTATCCAGAAGATCATGGATCTTCTTTCATCGACATTGATTGACTTGAATTCTCTAGAAGTAAGTGACGAAAATCTTCCTGAGAGCTTGACTGCGGCTAAGGTTGTTCTCTTCCGGGTTTGCGTTTGTTGGGGCTACCTAACTGATGATCGATCCCTAATTCGTTATTACCAGCAGCTTGCCGGTAGGATCTTTAGTGATTGTCTAAGCCTAATGGCTTCCCAGCGAGATTTTCTCTGGTCAGAGTATTGGCAGAAGAACCAGAAAGCCTATCAAAGAGCTAACCCAAGCAGTCGCAAACTGCGAGTCGGCTTTCTTGGCAAATGCTTCCAACGACACTCAGTAGGCTTTCTCAGCGAAGCCATTTTGCGAAACTTATCTCGTGAACTGTTAGATGTTGCTTACTACTGCTACCAAGGCCGAGAGAATGAAGAAGTGGCTAGCTATGACAACATGTATCAAAAGTTTCGCTCACATCAAAACCTTTACTTCCGCTTCTTTACTGAAGAAGTTAAACCTCCCCAGGTGGCTGCAAAAGCTCGTGAGGATCGCATCGATATTATGGTTTTCATGGACTCCATTACCAGTCAGGATGCCAACGTTATAGCGGCTTTGCGAACTGCCCCTATACAGATTGGTTGGCTGGGAGGAGATGCTGTTGGTCTGCCGGAGTTTGATTACTTCTTTGCCGACCCCTATATTCTTCCCGGAGATGCTCAGGCCGATTACCATGAGAAAATTATCCGTTTGCCTAGCTACTGCGCTGTCGAGCATCTGGACGTTATCCCTGCCGATGAGATAAACTTCGAAACCGAGCTTAGAATAAGCACGCGAGACGTCGTCTTTCTTACTGCGGCCAGCTCCTATAAGCGCACTGACGATTCTATCAATGCTCACTTGCAAATTCTAAAGGCTGTTCCCAATGGAGTCCTCATTGTCAAAGGCGCAGGGGAAATTGCTACGATTATCAGACACTATCAAGAAAGAGCTAAAGAATTAGGTGTTTTAGATCGCGTCCGGTTCCTGGCTAGAACCAGAAGAGCAGAAGAGCATCGCGGCCAACTGGCTCTGGTGGATCTGGTTTTAGATACCTTCCCCTACACAGGCGCAACCCACACTATGGAAGCTCTCTACATGGGCGTGCCAGTTCTCACCTTGGTAGGTCGCCATTACTACGGCCGCATGAGCTACAGTCTGCTCAAAAATATTGGTCTTGAAGACTGCATTACTTGGTCGGTAGAAGAGTTTATCCAGCGCGGGATCCAACTGGGTAATGATCCAGAGTGGATTAATCGGATCAAAAGGCAAATTAAGGATTCTCGCCGTTGGTCAGTAATTTGGGATCCAAGAGAACATGCTCGCAGCATGGAAGCTGCCTTCTTCCACATTCTAGAAGGTAAATCCCACGAAACTTATACGTTTCACCCCAACGACTTGTACTCAACTCCAGATGAATGGAACCAAGCTGGGATCGAGCTCATTCGATCCCTAAGTGCTGATGCTTCAGTCTCAACACGTCAATCTGCTTGGGAAGAGGCACTATCCCTGTGGCGAAGAAGTTTGGCTAAGGATCCCCGCCATGTTCCCTGCTGGCTAAATCGAATACATGCTCTACTGGTACTGGGCGATCGTCCTCGCGCCTTTGAAGATGCCTACGCTCTCCTGGAGTTTTTGTGCACCGAAGCGCAGGATCTACAACCTTCCCGGTTGACAGATGTTCCCATTTGGGTTCAAAGCAAAGGTTTTGCAAAACACACTTACCTATACTATCTAGCCAAGTGGATGGCCACCCACATTGGGGTTGTATATAGCCCCGAAGCCATGAGATTTTGGAACCTGACTTATTCTATAAACCCAGATGATATCCAAGCTGCCTTGGCAGTAGGAGTTGAGCTCCTCTCGCAGAGAAAGATAGAAGGGCTGATACCTATTAACCGTGTACTTACTCTTGACCCAGATCATCAACTAGCAAGTCTGGCCAAACAAATTGCGATGTGGGAAGTTGTGCCCCAAGTGCGTACAGCTTCTCTGCCTGGCCAACCGGAGCTCTATCTCGACTACGAAGGTTGTAGACTTTCACTGGAACCTTCCTTCTCAAGTATCGTGACCCGCGTCTTGCTGACTCAAGGGGAGTGGTTTGAGGAAGAAATGGATTTCTGCCGTCACTTCCTCAAGGCAGGCATGAATGTTATCGATGTGGGAGCTAACGTTGGGGTGTACACTTTCCTTGCTGCCCGCCGAGTTGGCCCTACAGGCAGTGTGATCGCAGTTGAGCCGACAACTTCCTGTATTCAACACCTGCAAAAGACAATCAGTGCTAGCTCCCTAGAAAATGTTGTTTCCCCTGTCGAGTCTGCCGCTGGAGACCATGAGGGCACCGTGCAGTTTCAGGAAGAAAGGGCTACCGTATTTAACTCCATCAGTGATCCAGGGCCGGTGCCAGAACAGAAATCGAGAGATGAGAAAGTAGTGAATCTTACCACTTTGGATTCTATCTGGCGCTCGAAGGGAAAGCCGCAAATCGATCTCATCAAGATCGATGCAGAAGGTGCCGAAGAGCAGGTCATATCCGGCGCGCTAGAATTGCTCGCTGCCACCCAGTCTATTGTTATCTTTGAGAATATAAGCGGTTCTAAAGTTACGGGATCCGCTACCGCGAAGGTATTGGAGCCGTTGGGATATGGGTTTTACACCTACAACCGTTTCCTGAATAAACTCACCAAGGTCAAGCCGCAGCAATATCCCGTTTCTGCCCTAAATATCATCGCAATCCACCCCTCAAACTTGGAAAAAGTTGCAGATATGATATCGGCTTAGACTTACCAAATTCCTTGATGAAGCAAGCCCTGAGCAAAATTAACTAACCTGAAGAGCGCAGCGCTTGCATCAACTGCTGGGGCGTCATCTGCTCGTAGGGCTCGAAGGGCTGATGGATCCAGGGATTATCCGGCAGGTAGTCCACGTAGTAGTCGGGCTGGTAGACAGAGGCCGCTTTGTACCAAAGTACGCCGGTGCGGATTTCCTCGATGTAGAAGCCGTAGTGGTGTTTGAGCCAGTGGACGGCCCGCTTCAGGGTCATGCCGGAGTCGACTAAGTCGTCCACCAACAACACATGGCTGCCCAGGTTGGCAGTGGTCATGGCCAAATCCCGCGAGAAAATTAGCTGCCCTCGCTGGCGATTGCCAGGGCCGGAGTAGGAAGAAGCGGCAAGAATTGCTAGAGGGAGATCGAATAGGCGGGCCAGAGTGTCGCCAATGCGCAGCCCCCCTTTGGCGATGCAGACAATTTGGTTAAACTCCCAGCCGCTTTCGTAAACTTTGACGGCCAGCTCCTCGATTTTGCGGTGGTAGTCGGCCCAGGTAATGGAAATCTCGTGCAAGGGATCCCTCTCCCGCAGTCTGGATTGGTCAATTCTAATTCTCCCCTTCGGCAGCCTGCCGATGGCAAGCTGAGGGTCTAGCTTTCTTTTAGCGGGATCACCTTCACCCAGTGGGAATAGGCGGGATCCCGATTTTCGGTGATGGCCGTCAGCTTCTGCCGCAGTTGCTCAGTGATGGGGCGAGAGGTGGGCAAGACGTACTGTTCGATCTGGCGGATGGGCGTGATCTTGGCCGCGGTGCCGGTCAGGAAGGCTTCCTCGGCAATGAACAGCTCCGACTTGTCGACGGGCCGCTCTTGGGTGGGGATCCCTAGGTCGCGGGCCAAGGTGAGGACGCTGTCGCGGGTGATCCCTTCTAGGATGTCCTGGTCGAAGCTGGGGGTAATCAGCACGCCGTTGCGCACGATGAAGATGTTCATGCCCGAGGCTTCGCTCACTTTGCCCTGGGAGCTGATTAAGATAGCTTCGTCGAAGCCAGACTGTACTGCCTCGGTCTTGGCCAGGGAGGAGGTAATGTAGGCACCAGTGATCTTGCCCCGCAGCGGTAGGCTGCGATCCTCCTGGCGGGCCCAGGAGCTGATGCGGCAACTTACCCCTTCCGGCGAGAGGTAGTCTCCCAATTCCAACCCGTACACGAAGAAGTCTTTCTCGATGTTGTGCAGCCGCGGTGAGATGCCCAGGTCGGAGGTGTACACCAGGGGGCGGATATAGAAAGAGGTGGAAGGGCGATTTTTCCGGATCAGCTCCACAATGACCTGCTCGATCTTCTCGGCGGGCAGATCGAAGCAGAGCAGGCGAGCACTCTGACTCAGCCGTCGGCAGTGGCGATCGAGGCGAAACACCAGCACCTGATCTGGGTTTTGCGGATCGGGGATCCCGCGTAGGCCGCCGAAGGCTGCCGTCCCGTAGTGCAGAGCATGGGTGGCAATGGAGATCTTCGCCTCGGCAAAGGGGACGATCTGGCCCTGAAAGTAGGCGTAGGGCAGAAAATCGGGCATGGTCGGCACCTACTGCGGTGGGAAAAGATGTAGGAGTAGGAATATTATCACCGATGGAGGCAGCGCCGGCAGCACTCGGGAAGATATATGCACCGCAGGGTTTTTTAGCCAGTCCATTTCTGCGAGGGCTGCGGCGGCAAATAGCTTCTAATCTACGAGGGGCTGACGAACTACACCCTATGACGCAAGGAGCCCACTCCCCTTGCGAAGGCAACAATGCTCTTTTTGGCAAGGCTTCTTTCACCCCGAGGGTGGTAGGGTAAGAATGTGGTTACTCAAACAGTTGGAAATGAAGCTTTCAAAACCTTCTGTTGCTTCCTTGCTTTTGCTGGGCGTTTTGCCCCTCAGCAGCCCGATGCTAGGGGTAGGCGAAAGCACAGAGGCAGCTTTTGCTCAATCTCCTGCTCCAGCCGTCCGCATTGAAGAAGCGATTCAGATTGCTCGATCTGCTGTTCCCAATGCTGTGATCAAAGAAGTTGAGTTGGAGCGCGAAGATGGGCGCTTAGTTTGGGAAGTAAAATTCACCAACGATGTTGAAGTCAAGATCGACGCCACTAGCGGCGATGTTGTCGATATCGATGACTGCACGAACTGGGGTAAGCGTTGCCGGAAAAAGCGGTAGTTGCCACTGCTTGATGAATGCTTGATGAAAAAGTAGCAATCTTGAGAACTGCAAAAGCTGGGGATCCCGTTCATTTGGGCAGGGGGAAGGTGTTCGCATAATAGCCGCCCGATGGCTGAGGCCAGTTTAACTGCTGGCCAGGGGCAGGTGGTCGAGTCGGTCTGGGCTAAAATGCTCTCTATCCGTCTTGCTGCTCCCCCTGATGGACGACCCTCCTTTAGCCTCGGCCCCCAGCCCTGAGTTCTCTTGGGGAGAGGCGTCTCTCAGTCTCCTCTGGGTTATCGCTCTTCTCCTCATCAACGCTTTTTTTGTGGCGGTGGAGTTTTCCTTGGTGTCGGCGCGGCGCTCCCGCATGGTGCAGCTGGCCAGCGAAGGGAACCGCCAGGCGGGGATTGTGCAAAAGGCCCAGGAACAGTTGGAGTATGCCCTCTCCACCACCCAGTTGGGCATTACCCTAGCCAGCGTGCTGCTGGGCTGGATTGGGGCCACCCAGGTTGCGCCGACGCTGTTTTTGGCCTTGAGGCAGTTGGCTTGGCTTCAGAATGTGGATCCCGCCCTTATCCGGGGAGTGGCAGTGGTGGTGGTGTTTTCGCTGCTCACCTATTTCCAAATTGTGGTGGGAGAGCTGATCCCGAAAACTCTGGCCATTCTCTACTCGGAGCCGATTGCGCTGCAACTGGCCTGGCTTAACCGCTTGGTGAGCCGCTTTTTGCACCCTTTCGTGGAGCTGCTCCGGTTCTCCTCCCGCTGCTTGTTGCAGCTTTTTGGCGTCCGCATCCCGGAGGCCACTTCTTTTTACAGCACCATGACAGTGGAGGAGCTGCAACTGCTGATTGCCTCGTCGGTGGAGTCGGGCAACATCGAGGCGGAGGAGCGGGAGCTGTTGAGCAATATTTTCGAGTTCGGCGAGACGGTGGCCAGCGAGGTGATGATCCCGCGCACCAGCATCGATGCGGTGCCGGAGACGGCCACGGTGCAAGAGGTGCTGGCCGAGGTGGCCGAATCGGGGCATTCCCGTTACCCGGTCTATGGCGAGTCTTTGGACGACATCCGGGGGCTGATTCACGTCAAGGAGCTCATTGGCGAGCTGGCCAAGGGATCCTTGGATTTGCACAGCCCCATTGCTCCCTTCATTCGGGAGGTTCACTTTGAGCCGGAAAACAAGCTGATCGCAGAGCTCTTGCCGGAGATGCAGCGGCACCACTGGCCGATGGTGGTGCTAGTGGATGAGTTTGGCGGCACGGCGGGCCTGATTACCATCCAAGACCTGGTGGAGGAGATCGTCGGCAAGCTCTCCGATGGCCCAGATCCCAAGGCGAAGGAGCCGGATATTCAGGAGCTGGACGAAAATACCCTCCTCATCCAGGCCCAGTTGGACATTGAAGAGGTCAACGAGCGCTGCCACCTCAACTTGCCCCTCCACGAGGACTACCAGACCCTGGGGGGCTTTTTGATCTACCACCTGCAGAAGATCCCGCGCGTGGGGGAAAAGTTTACCTACCAAGACATGGAGTTCCAGGTGGTGCGCATGGAAGGGCCGCGGGTGGATCGGGTGAAGGTCGTCCGCCACCGCCGCAGCTCTCCCAACCCCCTGCCTTCCCTGCCCCCTGCTCAGACGGCGCAGCCGGGCACTTGAGGAGCTAGGTTTTGACGACCTTGAGGGTCTGCAGCCGCACGTCTTCGGGGCCGTTGATGAAGCCGCCCGCCTCGTGCACCAGCAGCAGATAGTCCACTGCCTCTTGGGTCACCTCTTCGCCAGGCACCAAAATGGGGATCCCAGGCGGGTAGGGGGAAATGATTTCGGCACAGATGCGGCCCACAGCTTCTTGAAAAGGGATCCGCTCGATGGGGGCAAAAAAGGCCTGCCGCGGCGAGAGCCGTTGGGGCGGGAGGGGGGGGCGTTTCAATTCGGCCAGGCGCCGCAGTTTCTCGGCCATTGCCAGGGAAGGCGGGGATCCCTGGGCATACTTCGACAAAGCCGCAAAGCTCTCCACCAGCCGGTCGATATCCCGCTGGGTGTTGCCGAGGCTAACAATAAAGACCACGTTGTGCAGGGTGGACATCTCCGGCTGCACGTGGAAGTGCTCGTTGACCCAGTCGTGGGCGTCGAAGCCAAAGAGGCCCAGCCCCGACACCGTCACGGTCAAGCGGGTGCGATCCAAATCGAAAAAGCCGGGAGTGGAGCCAATGCGTTCCGGGCCAAAACAGAAGATCCCGGAAATACGGTTGAGGCGGGCGCGGGCCTGATCCGCCAAAGCCAGGGCTTGGCCCAGGAGAACTTCCCCTTCCAGGGCCATCTGCCGCCGCGCCACGTCCAGCGACATCATGAGCACGTAGTTAGGGCTGGTGGACTGCAGCAGCTGCAGGATGTTGCGGACTCGGTTGGGATCGACTCGGGATCCCTTGAGGTGCAGCATCGACGCCTGGGTCATGCCGGAGATGACTTTATGGGTGGACTGCACCACCAGGTCGGCGCCGGCTTCCAAGGCGGAGAGGGGCAGTTCTGGATGAAAGCCCAAGTGGGGCCCGTGGGCTTCGTCCACTAGCAGAGGCAGGTTGTGGGCATGGGCAATGGCTGCCAGCGCTTCTAAGTCGCAGCAAACCCCGTAGTAGGTGGGGCTGACCACCAACACGCCCTTGGCGTCGGGGTGCTGGGCCAGGGCCTGCTCCAGGCCGGCAGGAGTGATGCCGTGGGCAATGCCCAGCTCCGAGTCAAAATCCGGCTCAATGTAGACGGGCACGGCCCCAGAGAGGATCACGCCGGCGATGGCCGACTTGTGACAGTTGCGCGGTAGTAGGATCTTGTCCCCTGGGTCGCACACCGCCATCACCAGGGTTTCTACGCCACAAGTGGAGCCGTTGACCAAAAACCAACTGCGATCGGCGCCGTAGGCCGCTGCCGCCAGCTCTTGCGCTTCCCGGATCACGCCGTCGGGATCGTGGAGGTTGTCCACCTCCGGCAACTCGGTGAGATCGGCCCGGAAGACGTTTTCTCCCAAAAACTCCCGCAAGTCGGCGGCGATCCCGCGTCCCTGCTTATGGCCTGGCGTGTGAAAGGGAGCCTTGTCCAAGCTGCAATAGTGGCGGATGGCCTCAAAAAGAGGGGCCCGCTCTTGGGCTTTGCGGTCCAGCAGGCGCAGACGACGGGACGCTTTGGACAGATGCGACAGAACCATGGACCACTCCCCAACACACCAGCGTCCAGCCATTATCCATCCCCAGCCTAGCCAAGTCCACCCTCAAGGTCGCCTCAGGAAGTGTCTTTCCTGCTAGCCTGGGTTTCAGGTTGCCTTTTCTTCCTGTATGTTTGAAAAACTGCCTCTTCCCCTGAGCACGCTCGTGTTGCTGGCGGGCGTTGCCGCCACAGCTTGGGGCTTTGCCCAGTACAGCGATCCCACCCTCAATCTCATCGGCCTGTTTGTCGGGATCCCTCTGCTGCTGGGGGGGGTGACCATGAAGGTGGTGGAGCTCAAGCCAGTGCCTGCCCTGACGTCCCCTTCGCCAGAAGTGCTCCAAGCCCGCGCTCAGCAGGCCACGGAAATTCAAAAACAAGTCCGCGCCGACATCACCAAATATAGCTATGGGGCCAACGCCCACCTGGAAGAGGCCCTGGAGTTTCTCGGCCTGCGCGGCCCTCTGGAAGCAGACCTACCCAAAATCAAAGGCTACAGAGAAGAATTGCGGGATGGCCGCTACACCCTGGTGCTCCTGTTTGATTCGCCAGCCGTTTCCTTCCAGCAATGGCAGGAAAGCTACCAAAAAAAAATGCAGGGCTTCTTTGGCCGCGACGTGGAGGTGCAACTGGAGCAGCCCCGAGAACATCAGGTGGAGCTGGCGCTCATCGCCCGTCCCGGATCCCAGGCCACCTGAGCAAGACGGCGGGGCTTAGGTCCTTTGATTTCACAGTTTTGTTCTTAAGATTAGAACGACTCACACAGGTGTGTTCAGAACTGAAACACTAGAGGAAGGAGACTTGGGGATCCCTATTTTTTGAATGGTAAAAAGTTAGCAGGATTCCTCTCTGAGCGACACGAAAACAGCGCCAGCAATGACGCTAAGCTCTCGTCCTCAAGCTGGTTGCCAGTCGCTTGCCAAAAGCTTCTACAACCCACCTCATGCAATCCAAGGGATCCCTGGCAGCAGTTGTCACCAGTTGGTCTCGTAGGGTTTTGGTTCCAAGATAAGCAGTTGGTCAAGAAACTTAACATCTAGGTCAACTCATCTTAACTCAATAAAGACTCCCCGAGCCATCGGGTTAACTTTTGTGGGTCTCAGCAGCCCAATCCTGAATAATCCAGGTACGCAAGATCTGGATTTCCTCAGGGCTCAAGTGGCCCAAGCGATCGGTGCCGGTGCCGTTGCGGCGAATATAGGCCAATTCGGGAGATCCGCTGCGTCCAATAAAAGAGCCGGGAAATTCTCCTTGGGGATCACTCACGGGGGGTCTCGGCGTCGGCATGGCTCCTGTCCCAAGCTCCAACAAGGAACCGGGGGCGTCGGCCTCTTTTCCTTCCCCATTCAAGGGGATCCCTGCCGCCCGCTGAATAACAGCATGGCGAGCCAACCAGCGCGGTTTCAGCAACTCGCTATTTTCTGATCCGGGCGTTACGTAACGCATCACCGCGGCATAGCTATCCAAAGGGCTGCGCCGCATCCGACCGGCCTGCTGATGACAACCTACACAACTGGCTTCTAGCAAGGGCTTAATATCTCGCTGGTAGGTGTATTGAGGCTCGGTGCGGAAGGTCAACTCTATGGGATTTTGTAAATCGAGCTCTTTGGCAGCAGGTAAGAACACTCTGTAATCAGTGCTGTAGCTGAGTGGCTGTAAAGGCTGTACAATTAGCTCGTTGCCCTGGATATCAAAGGCTACTTCCAAAGGAGGCTGGATCCCAAAAGCCAAACTCGTTATTCCTGTCGGAAGCTCTCGGTCGAAACGCAGGCGAATGCTTTGACCAACTGGGATCCCTCTTTGGCCATTGGAAGGATTGCTAGAGACCAATGCGACTCCACCTTGAGGAAGAGGAGTAAATTCTACCTGAGCTTTTCGGGCCGGCACTCTTGGTTGTAAAAGAGTCAACGCATTGGGATAGAAAGTGGCATATCGTTCCAGTTGGGTTGGCAATGGGTTTTGCTGCCAAACACTGCGAGGCATTCGCACTGTGAATAGGGGCACCTGTTGTTCGCCGGCTTGCCCCCGTACTTCTAAAGTAAGCTGCTCCGCTTGCGGCTGTGCCTGAAATTGTTGTGCCAAGGTCTGCCAAACCAAAGAGCGCGATTGCTCGACAAGCTGTGAATAGCTCTGCCCCTGCACCCGTAGAGAGAGATGGTAGGTTTGCGGCCAGCCCACCTCACCCAAAGCTAGCACCCAGGCCAGCCCGAAGGCGAGCAACAGGGATCCCAGCTTTAGCCAAAGTCGGCGGCAAGAGTTCGATATCAGCATTAAGCAGCAACGTATCTTAGGTTTTAGCAGTTTCTATGAGTGTCTTCCATCTTTGACAAAGCAACTGATTTGGGAAAATGACAGTCATTGGTGGGGCACTCTTCTAGTCCTCTAGAATAGTTGGGGTAATCAAGGCAACGACTTCACTTCTAGTGTTCGTCGTGTTTTGCCTACGAAAGAGAGAGCCTAGCAGAGGGATCTCAGCAAGAAGTGGAACTTTATCAACAGACACTCGATCCTCCTCTTGTATCAATCCTGCCAAAAATAGTGTTTCCCTGTCTTTAAGTCTGATTTGCAAAGAGCCAACAGAACGCTGATTGAGTAAGCTAATTACGGTTCCGTCTGCTAAAGTAATTTGGCTACCAATAGATGAAACCTGGGGAAGAAGATTCAACGTAACGTAGCCATTGTCATCAATCCTGACGTTTTGAATAATTAAGTTGACTCCTGCGTTTCCTTTTTCAAAAACGACTGTTGACGTACCCGTTGCAGGGTCTGTTACCAACCTCCTATTGGTGATAACTTCTTGACCAACTACAATAGCCGCACCCGTGTTGTTAGCGACGACCACTTTTGGGTCAGCCAGTATCTTGGCTGTTCCTGAAGCAATAGCTGCATCTATGCGGGCCGCAAGAGATTGCTGGAGTCGGTTTAAGGTGTTGAACACAAGTGAGCCTCCAGTTCCTACGGAAGGAACTACGCCAACGTCAGGAACCGAAGACCCTGCGGGCTGGTTGAGGGGAGTTCCACCAAAGTTGGTATTATCTCCAGAGCCCAGTGCAAAGTTTCCGGAAGCACCGCCTAATGCAACTCCTAGATTAGAGTTATTATCGAGGTTAATCTCAATAAACCTAGCACTAACTAAGACCTGACGACTTCTAAGATCAATTTGGGCAAGGTAGGCTGCAATCACATCATGCTGGGCAGGTGTGGCAACAATAGTTAGTGAGTTCGTTCTTGGATCTGCTTGAATGGCTGACTCTTGAGCGAGAGGGATATTCGATGCTTCCAGAATAGCTAAAATTCTACTTCTGATTTCACTTGGAGTGATACTTAGTTGTCTAGCATTGATTTCGACTGTTGCTTGCCCGCCTCCGGCCCCAGCAGCAGTAAGGTTAAAAGTCTGTTCTGTCTCTTCAATTCTCAATTGATTAAGTCTATATGTTTTGACGATCCGCTGGCCGACTCCAGGGAGTGTAGTACCAATAAAAACTGTTTGCCCTACACGGGTTGCTTGCAGTTCCTTCAGGCGCAAGATAAAGTTAAATGTCTCTTGCAAAGGTGAGTCAGCTACATCCAAGGAAATCGTTAAGTCTGGAGGAACATCATTAAGGACTACATTTAGTCCAGCTCGACGCACCAAGAGACTCAACACGTCACCTACGGGAGCATCCCTCAGGGTTAAGGTGATCTTGGCATTTGAGCCCAAGTCAACTGGAGGGGGAGCAGGAATGATGCTGCCGACTGCAAGATCCCCTGCCGGAGGAGCTACTGCTCGACCCTGGAACGGAGAAGTGCTGAGATCAACAGATCCCGGTGGCAGTTGGGGTTGGTTGAGCTGTCCTACAGAGGGCACCTGAGAAATGACCGGCCTAGGAGAAGCTGGCTGAGGAGTAGGAGCTGTCTGAGCTGGCGGGGAAGAGGGGGAGTTTTGGGCAAGAGGCTGAGGAGTAGGAGCTGCCACGCGGGGAGAAGGAGAGTTTTGAGCAGCCGGAGAAGAGGCAGGGGTTGCCGGTGGGGCACCAGGCTGAGCTCGAGTTGGCGAGGCTGGTTGATTGGGCACTACTTCTTGGCTGGGCGCTGCAGCTACAGGAGCTGGCAGGGCAGAGGGCAAGCCCTCAAACTCGAAGACCAACTGCGTTGGGCTACGCTGGGCCAGCAAGCCTTGGGGAGCTGCCGCAACGCCGGCAATTTCTACCCGCACGCTGTCACTACCTATTTGCTTGGCTTCGATGAAGCGCACTCCCGGCAGGGGAGAATCCTGACGATAGCGGCCTTGACCTCTATCCAGTTGGGCATTGGCGATATCCCCAATCCAAGACCGGCCCTGCTGGGTAAAGAACACCTGAGGACGGGCGCCCCCCGTGGTTTGGATCTCCAGTCTCATGCGGTTGCCGTGGGGCACTAGCCGAATATCGGTGATACGGCTGAGGCTTTGCGGATGGGTGGAGGTCAATTGTTGGGCAGCAGCCTCATCAGGCCGGCTTTCTACGGCCAACAGGGGCAGAGAAAGGATCAAGCTCAATGCCCATCCCCAAGCAACTCGACGGCTCATTATCCTCACACCTCACTCCCTTGTCCAAGCGTGTTCCTGCTTGACCTTCAGCACAGGTCTAGGCCGTGCTTCCCTAATCAAAGCCGAAATTTTAGCTTTTGCCACTACCTGTAGAGGCTTTTTTCTCCAATCTTCCCTACAGTCACACCAGATAGATGTCCCTCACCTCTGGGTTGCCCCCTGCGACAGAGCCCGCTGTCAGCCACCAGAGCCTAAGCAGGGTTCAGGCTGACCTATTGACCGGGTGCTGGCTGCTCTGGTTCAGATTGAGTAGGGGCGGGCTGTTCTGGTGCAGGGGAGGGTTATCCTTCGGGCGCAGGGGCAGTACCCAAGGGAATGTCTTTGTTGTAGTAATAGGCGGTCAAGTCGAAGGCGACGTTCAGCTCCCCCCTCCCTTGAACGGGATTGAGGGAGAGGTTGCCCACGCGGAACAGAGCCCGAAAACGCTCGATGTCTCTCATGAGGTTGATGATGTCGGTGTAGGGACCCCGCAGGGTGACGCGGGTTGTCTGCAGTTGGATGGCTGGGGCGATGATGGCAGGCACTTCTGGGTTGTTCGAGGAAGCTGGCGTCAGAGGGGAAGGGCTGAAACTGAGCAACTGAGCATTGGGTTGTCCCCGCACCAGTCGGTTGAGATCGATCAGTTGCGTGTCGGCATTCTCGGGGGTGGCGAGCAAGGCGCTGATCTGTTGCTGCTGCACGCGAGCCCTCTCGATTTGGTTGGGCAGATCCTGTAAGCCGGCAATCTGGCCCTGTACCTCCTGCAACTGGCTGGTTTTTTGGGCTACCTCTCTTTCTAAGGCTTGCACCTCTCTAATCAGAGGACGGAGTTGGGTGAAGGCCAAAAAGCTCGCCGCGCCCAGGCCCAGGATCCCGATCAACAGGCCAATGCGAATAGGGGTCAGCTCGACCCCCAACAATACCGGCGGCCCTGCCGGAGGTGCCACCAGTTGTTCGTCGTGAAAACTTTCCACCGAGCCGGTCATCAGTTCCCCTCCACTTGACGCAAAATGCGGATCTTTTCCACCAAGCCTATCGCTCCCCGCTGCTCCAGCTCGCGGGTCAACTCCGGGTCGGGATCCCCTATGGTTCGAATAGTAACCGTTAGGCCGTAGGTGACGCTGGGTTCAGTTTCAGGGGTGCCCTCCACTCGAGAGGCACTGTTGAGAACGGCACTGGTTACGAAGTTGGAATCCAGCAGAGTGAGCAAAAAGTCGTTCACCAAGGGAAAATCCAGCGCCCCGCCTTGGATGTTCACAGTATCGCCAGAGGCGCTGATGTTGGTTATCCATACCCCTTGCCCAGGGATCCTGCGCCGCAGTTCTTCTAGAATGGCCGACCAGGGCTGGACGGATCCGAGAAAAGAGCGAAACCCTTCCGTCTGGGTGCGAATGGTTTGCAGTTCTTGGCTGAGGCCCTGGAGTCGGGTCAACTCGGCATTGGCTGTGCTGAGTTCACCGTCGAGGCGGGTTCGCTCTGCCCTCAGAGTATTCCGCTGACGGGAAAAGCTGTCTTGGAAATACAAGAAAGCCCCCATGGCCACAGCAGCCACGGCAACCCCCAGACCAATGGCCAAAGCCCAGCTCTCAGCTCCGGCGGCAGTTTCCGGGCCAGCCACCACTCCCCCTGTCTGAACTGTGGTGGGAACCTCCGGTCTTTCTTTCAGAAAGTTGATCTCTGGTGTGTACATCTCACCGCCTCGCTCATGGTTGGGTATTGCGCTTAGGGGATCCTCTTGGGCGGATCCCGAAGACTACTTGCTGGCTTCCCGCATGGCCAGCCCCAGGGCCACTCCCATCGCCGGTCGCTCCTCCAAGGGCACCTCGATTGAATCCGGTATCAGGATGCTGCCGAAGGGATCCGCTAACTCTACGGCCAGGCTCAGCGACTGCGACAAGAAACCATCCATTTGGCCAATAGCCGCCCCCGGCCCAGCCAACAATACCTTCACCACAGGGGAGTTACTCTCTGCGCTGGTAAAGAAATCAATGGAGCGCCTCAGCTCGTCCGCCAAATCGGAAACGACCCGCGCCACGGCTGCCACGCCCGGGTTACTGGGAACCGGTTGCTCTCCCGTGGCCAAAACATCGGCGGGGTTGATCAAGGGTAACCTTAGAGTTCGCAACAGGTCGCCGGTGCGGCTAACCGGCAAATTCAGGGCCTGGGCTAGCACCTGCCGCATGTGAATGGTGCCGATGTTGACGGTGCGGGTAAACTGCGGGATGCCGTTGACCAAGATGCTGATCTCGCTGCTGTCGTAGCCGATGGAGCTGAGCAACACCGCCTCTTGGGGGCTGTACTGGATGAGTTGGTCACGGATGGTGCGAATGAGGGAGAAGCTGGCCAGCTCCACACAGCGCGCCTTCAAGTTGGCCGCCTGCAGCACGGCCAGGTAATTGTCCACCACCTCTTTGGGGATGGCTGCTAGCAGCACCTCGATGCGCTCAATGCCATCCTGGGAAAGGTCTAGGCCCAGGGGCTGGTAGTCCACATCCGCCTGATCCCGGGGGTAGGGGATGTAGAGCTCCGCCTCCTGTTCTAGAACCACCCGCCGCAACTCATCGGCAGGCAGGTCAGCAGGCAGGCGAATGAGACGGACGATCGCCTCTCGCACCGGCACCGCGGTCGCCACTGGCAAGCTGGTGGGCACCTTGTATTCGTTTAGTAAGTTGGCCAATGTCAAGCCAACTGTGCTCGGATCAAGAATGCGCCCCTCGATCACTGCCCCCTCTGGCATTTCCACGCTGTGGTAGTGAACCAGACGATAGCGACCATTGCCCTGCTTCTTGACTTGGGCAACAGCAAGGCGCTCGGGATTGATATCTACCCCAAGCATGGTTTGAGTTTTGGAGCCACCAAGAAAGCCGAACACGCCCTGCCCTCTGCGCCACTGCTAGACGCATACTACCCAATTTGTCTGGGGGTTACCACCATTTGCAGTTGACTGCTGGCAAAGATTTGTGCTAGCTGACCCTCCCCTGCCAGGGATCCCAACCCGTTCCAAGCAAGCGAGGCTTGCCTGTAGCTACACCCTAGATGGGAAAGGCAGAACTTGCGGCTAGAATCGTAGTCTGTATCTATAATATATGGACACTGGGCTGACCCTATCGCCCCTCTTTGAAATGCTGAGAACTTGTGAATTCGACCTGGCCATTCCGGCCCCAGGCCGGCTATACCGCGGCAGCGGCATCCTCGAGGCTGTCCCCCTGACAGCTCTGGGATCCCGCGTGTTGGTGATCGGGGGGGAGCGCTCCCTGGCCGTGGCCGAGCTGCCCCTGAAGCGCAATCTGGGGCGGGATCCCGCCGTTCAGGTTTACTGGAGCACCTATGGTGTCGACTGCAGCGAGTCGGAGCTGGCTCGCCTACAGGCCCTGGCCACGGCAGAGTCCGTAACCGGCATTGTAGGGGTGGGGGGCGGCAAGGCCCTAGACACGGCCAAGTTGGTGGCCCATCGCTTGGGGATCCCGGTGGCGACGGTGCCCACCTCCGCCGCCACCTGTGCCGCCTGGAGCGCCCTGTCCAACATCTACTCTGACACAGGTGCCTTTCAGCGGGATGTGGCTTTGGATCGGGCACCTGCCGCTTTGATTCTGGACTATGAGCTCATCCTGCAGGCCCCGGCGCGCACCCTGGTGGCCGGGATTGGAGATGCCTTGGCCAAGTGGTACGAGTCTTCTGTCAGCAGCGGCGCCTCGGAAGATGCCCTGGTGATCGGAGCTGTGCAGCAGGCCCGCGTTTTGCGGGATTTGCTCTTGCAACAATCGGTGGCGGCCCTGCGGGAGCCGGGTGGCACGGCTTGGAAGCAGGTGGTGGATGCCTGCATTTGCCTGGCGGGGATCGTCGGCGGCATGGGAGGGGCCAAGTGTCGCACCGTGGCCGCCCACGCCGTTCACAACGGCCTAACCCATTTGCCGGGACACCGGGCCACCCTGCACGGGGAGAAAGTGGCCTTTGGCATTTTGGCCCAGCTCCGCCTAGAGGAGATCCTGCAGGGAAGCCAGTTGGCGCTAGCGGCCCGCACTCAGTTGCTGGCGTTCTACCGCCAGGTGGGACTGCCCCTGAACCTGCGGGATCTGCACCTAGGCCACCTGGGATCCGCCGAGCTGCTGCAAGCAGCCCAGGTGGCCTGCCAGCCAGGCTCCGATATCCACCACCTGCCCTTCCCCGTCAGCCCGGAAGCCCTGCTGGTGGCTCTTACCACCACCGACCTGACCAGCTCCAGCCCCGCCTTGCTGCGGCTTTAGGCCCGCCAGCCTCTGCCACCTTAAACTTTGCCGGTACGGGCCTGAGTTTTCCTCACCCGCCGCCGCGCCTCGCCGTAGGCCCCGGAGGTGGCGCCTGCCAAGATCAGGGCTCCGCCCAGCCAGGTCCACCCATCTGGGAGCTCGGCAAATGCCCAGAAACCGATTAGACTGGCCCAGAGCAAGCGGGAAAAATCCAGAGGCAGCAGCATCGTCACCTCAGCCAGCTTGTAGGCTTGGGTGAGGGCCACCTGGCCCAGGCTGCCCAACAGCCCCATCGCTGCCATCCACAGCCACTGCTCCGGCGAAGGCCAGGTCCAAACCCAAACAGCAGCCAAGAAGGAAAGGGGGGTCTGCAACAGGCCCATGTAGGCCGTGATCGTGAGGCTGGACTCGGTGCGGGCGAGGATCTTGAGCACAATGGTTACCCAGGCAAAGAGCGCTGCCGCCGCCAAGGCCAGCCCCGTTCCCAAAGAGAACTCCCGCAAGCCCGGCCTCAACACCACCAAAGCCCCGACAAACCCCAGGCCCAACCCCAGCCAGCGGGAGGGGCGCATCTGTTCGCCCAATACCCAGACCGCCATCATGC
The DNA here is from genome assembly GCF_047502635.1 of Synechococcus sp. RC10B2. Classification (NCBI taxonomy): domain Bacteria; kingdom Bacillati; phylum Cyanobacteriota; class Cyanophyceae; order Synechococcales; family Synechococcaceae; genus Synechococcus; species Synechococcus sp. RC10B2. The sequence goes on along the minus strand of NZ_JANSHO010000018.1, from coordinate 21,821 downwards.
CGGCAAACAAAAGCTGGACAAAGCTCAGCGCCGTGGCCTCTGCCAAAGGCAAGAGGCTGGCCGCCCAGAAGGAAAGCAGCATCCCCACCGTGCTGATTGCCGAGCGCAGGAGGTAGAAGCTCATCTTGGCGGTGCGCAGCGAGTGGATCCCTGCTCGCAAAAGCAGCGGTACCAGGGCAAGAAACCCGAATAGGTTGCGAAAAACACAATCTCAAAAGGGTGCAGGGCAGGCGTGTTGAGGCGGATGATCGCCCCCAGGCAGGCAAAGCAGAAGGTGGCCAGCAGCTTCAGGGCAACCCCTTGCCAAGCCCTCTTGTTTCTCCGCTCGGCAAGGTGATCCACCTGGTGGCGATACCCCGTCCCCAAAGTCACAGCTCACACCCAAATGGTTTAGGCACAGAGTTTTCAGCCTCGGGCTCTCAGCTTAACCAGGCTCCTAGGGATCCGGCTGCGCTTCTGGGCACTCCCTGCCGTCCACTGGCCCATCTGATCGGCGGGGCGGGGATCCCTGGGAGCTATGGCCATCTCAAATAGCCATGAACAAGTTGTTCCCTCGCTCCACAGCTCCCCTCTCCCAGAGGGAGAGGGGCTGGGGGTGAGGGGAGAGACGGGCTGGAAGGTCTAGGTCTTCTTCAGGATCTGTCGGAGGTAGGCAATCACTGTCTCTGGCTTGAGGTGGGCCATGCAGGGGTGGCCTTCCACCAGGCAGGCTTCGTTTTTGAACTTGTTTTCTGCACAGACCCGACATTTATAGGGAGTCTGGGTAACGTAAACATGGGGCAAGCGAGGTGCCCACAGTCGCACGGGGCTAGCTCCATCGCCGTCGGCATCGTTGCCAAACAGGGCAATGGTGGGGCAGCCCACGGCCGCCGCAATGTGCATCGGCCCCGCGTCCACGGAAATACAAACCCGCGCCCGCTTCAGGGCCCCGGCCAACTCGAGGAGGCCGGTCTTGCCCCGCAGGTCGATCATCCCCGTCTGGATCAGGAGTTGGTCTTCGCCGTCGCCGTGGTAGAGGGATCGCTGTAGCTCGGGGGCGCTGCCAATGAGCCCCACCTGCAAGCCCTGCCCCTGGCACCATTCGATCACCTGGCGCCAGTACTGCAAGGGCCACATCTTGGCACGGCGGGTGGTGGTGATGTGCACCAAGACTTCCGGTACTGCAAAGTCGGGATCCCGGCTGGGCAGCTCCAGGCGGAAAAAGTCGGTCTCTACGTAAGCCAGGCGGCAGAAGATCTCGGCGATGTAGTTGCTAGTGAGGATATCTTTGTAGCGCTGCAAAAACGCCAGGCTGTTCCAGTCGTCGTCCTGGAGCATGCGCTGCACCGGGTCGGAGCCGGGATCCAACTTGCGGCGAAAATCCAGGGTCAAGCCGGCCCCGGCAATGTACCGGGGTCGCAGGGCCGTCACCGCCACCAGGTTGAGCTCGCTGAACTCGTCGCAGTTGATGGCCAGATCGTAGGGCCCGGCCTGGGCCACCCGATCCCGCACTGCCGCCGTCAGGGCCTCGAGGTAATCGGGGCGGCGGCTGTAGAGGGGGAAGCTGAAGTCGATATAGGGACAGTGGAGCTCAAAGTCGCGGGTGGTCTCGCTGCCGAAAAAATCCAAGACACAGCCGGGGTATTTCTCCTTGAGGCCGCGCAAGAGGGGGACGGTGACCACGAAGTTGCCCACCTTGCTGGAAGAAAATACCGCTAGGTGGGGCCGTTCCCGCAGAGGCTGGTTGGCAAACCGTTGCATAGGGTTGGGATCCCCAAAAAAAGCCGTTTGCGTCGGCGGTGCGGAGCACGTTTGCTAGGCTAGCATCCCCAGATCCCCTTCGCGGCCAGCGCCGGGATCCCTGGGCCAGACTTTAAGGCCGGCTGGCTTGGCTGCCATCCCAGATGACCACCACGGCAAAGCGATCCAGAAAGCCGCTGCTGGCGTTCATCTGGCGCAGGTTGAAGGCGTCTTCGGCGGAGATCACCAGGTCGTAACCCAGCGTGCGCATGGCGCGAAGGCGGTGGGGCCGTTCTCCAATCCGGTTGACCAGCGAGCGGGCCTGCTCTTCCGAGGTGGTGTAGGCGGCGGTGCCCTCGCTGCCCACAAAGGCGGCGTTGAGGTCTTGGCCAAGGTTGATAGGCGGGTAAACTGGGTTGCCGTCGGGATCCAAAAGGCGCATCGACTGGCTGGGCAAAAAGTCCAGGCCCCGCGCATCGACAATTAACCCAGTTACCTGGGGCTCTCGCCGCCGGGATCCCGCCTCTAGGCCAGTTCCACCCCCTGGGCCCATCCCTGAGCCAGGGCTGGAGCCGCGCACCCCGCTCTGGCCGCTGCCGGGCCCGATCACGTCTCCCTGTCCAGAGCCAGAGCCGCCGCCGGGGCTGGTGCCCAACTGCCGCAACAAGTCCAGATCGAAAATCGGCCCTTCCGACCCTGCGTCCTCGACAGGAAACGCCGACTCTACGTTTTCTACCTGGTCGGGAGTGACCGGACGCCAAGGCGTTTCTTCCGGGAGGGGTTGTTTCTCAACCGCTGGGGCAGGGGATCCCCCCTGGAGGCGGTAGAGGGGAGGAAACAGGGTTTGCGCTTCAACAGCTTCCCCCGGCCAGACCAGGATCCCCAGCGCTGCCCAGATCGCTCGCATCCCTGCACCGTGAGTCCTATCTTTCCACCACCTCATGCCCACACCTCTTGGCCTGATAACCTGCGGCTCACCCTTCCCCCATGCTACCCAGGCAAGGCCGGTGCGGCAGGGGATCCCGCGCAGTCCTCTTTTGGACTGGAGAGCAGCGGCTGATGCTTGGCCGCCCATCCGCCGGCAAGGGCGGGCCGCAAGCCCATTTTGGGGATCCCTGACTCGAGATGGCGGGGAAAACGAGGCTTTGATCCCCAGCGATCCCCAAGCTCTTGACCAATAGGCAAAAATACGTGAACATAAGTTCATCATTCCTTTGATCCCCGTTGATCCCGACCTATGGTCATCAGCGGTTGGAAAACGCCAAGCAGGCTGTTACCCCAGTGGGCCAGGGGTTGCCCTTAGCCACAAGCTGGGATCGGCCTTTGGGTTAGCCAGTGGAGTGTGCGCACAAGCCCGATCTGTTGAGGACAGGAGACCCCGACCATGCCACAAGAGCGGATCCCGTTGGAAGAGATGACCATCCGGCAGTTGCGAGAAGAAGCTGCCCGCTACCAGATCCCCAAGTACAGCCGCATGACCAAGGATCAGCTCATCCAGGCTGTCCGGGAGGCCCAGGCCAAAGCTGGCCGCCCCGCCGATACAATGCCGGAGCCGAGCGGCCAAGAAGCGGTGACTGGCACCAAGTTTGTCGGCCCAGGGCGTAGCAATCCCGATCTGGTCGATGTGGACAAGCCGCTGGGGGATTTGCCGGATGGCTATGGCGAAAGCCGCATCGTTTTGCTGCCGCGGGATCCCCAGTGGGCCTACGCCTATTGGGATGTGCCCAACGAGGCCAAAGAAAGCAAGCGCCGCGAGGGAGGGCAGCAGTTGGCGCTGCGCCTCTACGACGTAACCGATATCGATTTCGAACGCCAGCCGGCCCACAGCATGCAGGAGTACCCCTGTGACGAGCTGGCCCGCGAGTGGTACTTGCCGATCCCGGTGAGCGACCGCTCCTATTTGGTGGAGATCGGCTACCGGACCGCAGATGGCCGCTGGCTGATGTTGGCCCGCTCGGCGGCGGTGATGGTGCCGCCGGTCTTCCCCTCCGACTGGTTTGAAGAGCACTTCCTGACGGTGCCCTTTGACATGCCCCTCCAGGGCCGCACCCTCTACCAGCTCACCGAGCCCTACAAGCGCAGCGCCACCGGCATGGGCGTGGTGGCCTACAAAGGCGACGAGCCGCAGCGGCAGAGGACGGCGGATCCCTTCCTGGAGATGGTGGGCGGCTTCGAGGCGATGCGGGTGGCGGGATCCCTGTTTGGCAGCCACCAGATGGGCAGCCGTCAACTGGTGCCCGAGCAGGCCATCAGCTCGTTTATTATCCCGTCGGGCGTGGGCATGATGGGAATGGCTATGGCCATGGCCGAAGTGCCTGCTGCTCCCTGGATGGCTTCCGGGTCGGGACTAGGGCTGTTCTCCGGCGCTTCCGAAGTCCTGCCGCGGCGCTCCCGCAAGTTCTGGCTGGTGGCCGATGCCGAGCTGATTGTCTATGGGGCCACGGAGCCCGATGCCACCGTCACCATCGGCGGGCGCAAGATCCAGCTCAACCCCGATGGCACCTTCCGCTTCCACATGGCTTTCCCGGATGGCAACATCGACTTCCCCATCTTTGCTGTGGCTGCCGACGGCGAGCAAAACCGGGAGATCCACATGACCTTCGACCGCCGCACCCTCTCCCGCCGCACCAACACCAAGGAAGAGGCTATCGAGGAGCTGTTGCCCTAAAGGATCCAACCTTCGGCTTCTCGCCCCCTGGAGCTGGCCGGGGGGCTTTTTTCCCTGGGCTGGAGAGCTTGACTCTAGTCATCGAAACAGGGGATCCCAGCCCTAGGAGAGGTCGATCACCCGGATCAGTTGTTTCAGCTTCTCCATCACCCGTCCAGAGCGAAGCAGGTCTTCCGCCTGTTGGATCCCTTCTGGCAAGGATGGGGCGTGGCCGAGGAGCCACAGATAGCTACCCCCATTCCAGAGAGCGGCTGGGGTGAGTTCACAGGGATCCCCGCTGAGCACCTGCTGCATCTGCCGGAGCAGCTCTTTCTCTCCGGAGAAGGGGATCTCCGGGCCTGCCAAGTGGCAATCTCTGGCCTTCAAGAGCAGCCGTTTGCCGCCCTGGTTGAGAATGGCCGCTCGCTCCCGTGGCAGGTCGCAACTGCCTTCCAGACCTTTGACGGTGGTGAATTGTCGAATCTCCCGCAGGGCAAACAGCTCCAGCATCGTGGCCTCGGTGGGAGGATGCACATAGCCGGCCACCAGGTGAAAGGGGCCTTGGTAGGGCGTCCAGACCAGTTCCAAGGTGGCCAAGGGGGGGCGCTTGCCGATTTGATCCCGGTAGTCCATCAGAGCCTGAGCCTGGGGAAAACAGGTGGGCAAATACAAAAATCCCAGCCCGGTTTGTTCCAGCAGTTGCCCCACCCGCTCCAGGGATAGCCCTCGCCAATCCACCCCCAAGCTCCGCCACACCGCTTCCAAGGGCAGCCCATACTTGGTGGGACAGAAGCCAGAGCCATGCAGCAAAACGGCTGACCCTGCCGCTGCTAGCAGCAAAGCCACCAGCACCCCCAGCGGTGCCGTCCGCGAGCGGCCATCGTAGGGATGGCCAAAGATGATCAAGGGATGGGGCAAATCCCGTTGGGGCAGAAGAGGGCCGTCTTCTGCATAGGCATCCAACATACCGGCCAGCTCCTCGGCAGTGGGGCGCTTGATGCGGTGGGCAATTAAAAAAGCCCCGATCTGGGCGGGAGTGGCCTCCCCCCGCAGGAGCATTCGAGCAGCGCTGGCGGCCTCTGCCCGGCTGAGATCCTGGTGGGTGTGGGTGCCGCTGCCGATTTTTTTCAACAGCTCGCGAAACTCTTGGCTCATAGCATCGGCGGTCGGGAGCGCTGGGCTACTCAGGATAGGGGGAGATAAGGGCGGAACACTTGAAACTACCGATATGGGTATTTGACCAGAAATTTCTACAAAAGGTCTCTACAAAACCGACAACAGCCCAGCAGAGGGCCAATGGGGATCTGCGCCGGAAGCAGGCTCAGCATTACCAGACTGCCTAATCAGCTGGGCGGCCAACTGCAAAAACCGGCGAATGGGAGGGATCCGATAGCGATCGCTGGTGGTAACCATAACCACCTGTCGCCTCAAGAGGGGGGGCTCGGTGGGTCGCACCTGCAAATCCGGATCGGCGCAGCAGTCCACCAGGGCCGACTCCGGCAGGAGGGCAATGAGCTGCCCCTGTCGCACCACCCCCCGAAAGGCATCCAAGGTGTTCAGTTCCAGGGCTGCTTTGAGGGGAAGCCCCTGCCGGGCCAGATGGGATCCCACCAAGGAGCGCATAGCATAGCCATCCTTGAACACAGCCTGGGGATACTCCGCCAGCACCTTCCAGGGGATCCGCTCGTAGCGGCTGAGGGGATGGTTGGCGGGCATCAACACTTGAATCGGCTCGGAGTACAGTGGCTCCACCACCAGCTCTGCCCCCCGGGTCATCAGGGGGTTCTCCATTACCAGGGCCACATCCACCAGCCCATCCCTGAGCACCTTTAAGGCGCGGTCGCTGCCCAGAGCGGTAACCCGCAACTGCACCTCTGGGTACTCCCGGCAAAACTGTTGCAGCACCGGCGGCAGTTGATGGGCGATCAGAGAATGGATCCCGGCAATGCAGAGCTCGGTTTGCTGGCCCTGCAGCCATTCTCGAATGCTTTCCTGAGCCCGCTGCCATTCTTGACAGATGCGACGGGCATGGGGCAAAAGCCGTTCCCCGGCCACAGTTAGGGCCACCGGGCTTTTGCGATGCAACAGCGGAGCGCCCACTGCTTCTTCCAGGGCCTGGATCTGGCGGCTAATGGCCGATTGGGTCAGACCGCTGAGGCGAGCAGCGGCCAAAAAGCTGCCCGTTTCCACCACGTTCAAAAAAGCTTGCAACAACTCCAGCCGCACTCGGGATCCCTTGATGATGTAGCCTGCCGTGGTGGCATCCTAGCTGGGGAAGCGGTAGGCTTTTGTAAACACCGTTACAAGTTGTTTGTTGGACTGGGGATCCCCAAGCCAGGAGGAGAAGCAGATGGGTTGGGATCCAGCCTTGCTGGAGGGGCTGCTCAACTCTGCCATTCCGCACCTTTTCCCCGCTGCCCAGGTGGTCATCCGCCACAAGGGAAGGTGTATCTACTCAAGGGCGGCAGGCCATCTCGACCCTGAGACCCGGCGCCAACCAACAACCTCGGCCACCCGTTTTGACCTGGCCTCGCTGACCAAGCTCTACACCGCCACCGCCTGCATGGCCCTGGTGGAAGCCGGAGCGTTGCTGTTGGATCAACCGGTGAGTCTCCTGTTGCCGGAGTTTCAGGGATCCCGCCCCATTGCCCCCTATGAAGATCCTCTGCAGCCGGGGAAATGGATTGCTGTGGAACCGGAATCCTTAGGCCAGCTTGTTGCAACAGAACAGGTGACGGTGCGACAGTTGCTGGCCCACACCGCCGGTTTGCCCGCCTGGCGGCCCCTGTTTCGACAGCCCGATGCCGAATCGGCCCGGCACATGGCCCTGCACACCTTTTTTGCCTACAGGCCGGGATCCCGCACAGTCTACAGCGATCTTGGATTGATCCTGCTGGGGCTGGCTTTGGAACGTCTGAGCGGAACCCCTCTGGATCAGATCTTGCATGCCCGGATCTTGCAGCCTCTGGGCCTGAGCCAAACTCAGTTTTATCCAGGGGATCCCTTTGACCCATCCTCTGTCTCTGGCTCTTGTGCCCCCACCGAGCTGTGTCCTTGGCGAAAGCGCCGCCTACAGGGGCAGGTTCACGACGAAAATGCCGCCCGCCTGGGCGGGATCGCCGGCCATGCCGGACTATTCGCCACGGCAGAGGAAGTAGCCGCTTTCGGAGAGAGTTTTTTGACGGGATCCCTGTTGCAGCCACAGACGGTGAGGGAAATGACCCGCGAGCAGTTGCCTCAGCAAGGGGATGCCCACCGCTGTCACGAGCGCCGGGGTTTGGGGTTTGCCTTGCGCTCTCCGGATCCCTTGGCCAGCAGCTCCCCGTTCAGCCCCAGCGCCTTCGGCCACACCGGCTTCACCGGAACCTCCCTGTGGATCGATCCAGAGCGGGAGCTGGTGGTGACGCTGCTCACCAACGCCGTCTACCACGGTCGGCAGGAGAACGGATTCCAGGCTTTCCGGGTTGCCTTCCATCAGGCCATCCTAGAGGGGCTTTCTTGATCATTGAGTCCCTGACCGTTCCCGCTAGGGTGCCGTAGGCATAACCGAGGCTGAGGTGGACGAGACCTTTTACCGACAGTTGGCAGACATGCTCTCCCGCGGGCCGCTGGTGGTGGCCACGGTGGTCCGCACCCAGGGATCTGTGCCTCGCCAGGCAGGGGCAAAACTGGCTGTGGGATCCGATGGCACCCTGTTGGGCACCATTGGCGGTGGAGCTGCCGAAGCGGAAGTCATTGCCCGAGCGCAAACCCTTTTGCAGGCTGCCGTTCCCGTTGGCGATGGCGATGGGGAGTCCTCGCCGGCTGGGATGCAAGTTTCCCTTGACCTCAACAGCCCTCCCCTGGGCGTTTGCGGGGGACGGATGCACATTTGGCTACAGCGATGGCAGGGATCCCTTGCCCAAACGTTGGTGGCCCAGATCCTCCAGGCTCTGACCCAAGGGCAAAGGGCTTGGCTGATCACTCCCCTCCATCCTCAGGGGTTCCCCTACCTCAGCCTTAGCGACAGCGGTGCGGAGCACTTTGCCCCCCTGCCATCCCGCCCACAGCTCCTCGCGGGATCCTGGGTCGAGCCCCTCCTCCCTTCCCCCACCCTGCTGATCGTCGGAGCGGGCCACTGCGGCCTGTCCCCGGCCCAGATCGCCCATTTGGCCGGCTTTCGCATTTGGGTTCAGGACGATCGCCCGGACTGGGTAACCCCTCAGCGCTTTCCCGTTGCCGAGCGGCTGTGCTCAGAACCCTTTGCCCAACTTATCCCCCATCTGCACAGGATCCCGCAGCTCTACATCGCTCTTGTGACCCGCAGCTACAGCCTCGATTGCCAAATCCTGCGGGCCATCTACCACTCCGGCCTGACCCCCCACTACCTGGGGATGATCGGCAGCCGCAAGCGGGTACAAACCGTACTGCGAACCCTGGCCCAGGAAGGGATCCCGGAGACCGCCTTCAGCTAGAAATCGCAGGAGCCCCGCACTGTACCCGTAGGGTCAGTGTCGGGAGGAATGCGGAAGTTACGATAGAACCATGACCCAAGTCCTGACCGTCTCCTGTAAGCTCAAGGTGTCCCAGTCGCAGGCCGCAAAGTTGGACGCGACCTTGGATGCCTTTGTGCAGGCGTTGAACTGGGTCAACCAAAACACGCCCGAGAAAGTCACCAACGCCGTTAAACTTCAATCTCTGTGCTACCGCGAAATCCGTGCCCGGTTCGGCTTGTCCAGTAACTTGGCTCAGCAGGTCTGCAGACGGCTGGCCGGTGCCCGCAAGGTTGCCCGACAGAAAAACCGCCCCGTCAAAGCGTTCAAGGGGGGCTTCGCGACCTATGACGCTCGTATCTTTTCGTTCCGCGAGAAAGACTGGACGGTGTCGCTGACCACGGTTGAAGGGAGAGAACGCTTTGAACTGGCCATTGGCCGTTACCAGAGAGAACAGTTGGCGGGCTCCAATCCCAAATCGGCCACTCTGGTCAAGCGCAGAGACGGCTCCTACTACATCCAGATTTGCGTAGAGAAAAACCCGCCCAAGCAACAAGATACCGACAGGGTGATCGGGGTGGACTTGGGCAGGACGGATATCGCCCATACGTCAGAGGGGGACAATTGGAATGGACAGCAGTTGAACCGAGTCCGCGACCACTACTCCAAGCTGAGGGCGGCACTCCAACGTAAAGCCAGTAAGGGCACACGCAGTTCGCGGCGCAGATGCAGAGAACTGTTGCAACGGCTGTCTGGCAAGGAAAGACGCTTTCAAACGTGGGTCAATCATCGCATCTCCAAAGCTATTGTCTCTAGGGCAAAAGCCACAAACAGCGCTCTTGCTCTGGAAGACTTGACAGGGATTCGGGAAAGGGTCAATCAACAGCCACGCAGCAAAGCCGAACGGCGCAGGGCCAACAGTTGGGCGTTTTATCAACTCCGTCAATTTTTGGAGTACAAGGCTCTGCGTGCGGGGGTTGCTCTGATTCTTGTTCCGCCTGCCTACACGTCGCAGACCTGCCACCGGTGTTTGCACATCCATCCCGACCCTGCGCAATCCTATCGCAGTGGGAAGCAGTTCAAGTGTGGGCACTGTGGATGGGAAGGGGATGCGGACTGGAATGGGGCCAACATGATTGCCAAGCTTGGGGCTGTCGTAAACCAGCCTAGAGGCCCGTGGTTGGCTTGCCAACTGCAGGGCTACCGAAAGCCCGCCCTGTACTGCGAAGCAGTCAGGGCCGGGTAGTTTACTCGGCTCTTTGCCCCCATTGGCCTGGAGATCCACGCCGAAACCCCCGCCGAGATTGCCATCAGCATCACCGCCCAGCTCATCCAGGTGCGACGGGGATCCTCGAAGACAATACCCACACAAAAGGGCGAAACTTAGGCGTAGGCTTGCCGGTTAGCCGGAGGACAAGCTAGGCTAGAAAAGCGCCGCGGGGTAGAGCAGCCTGGTAGCTCGTCGGGCTCATAACCCGAAGGTCACTGGTTCAAATCCAGTCCCCGCTATAGGAACTCAACATCTGCAGGCATTGGGAGAGCTTCTCTAAGTTGTCTTGAGCCGAAGCTAGGAAGACGGTGCATGGATCCGCGGGAAATCGAGGCGTTGATACAGGCTGCCCTGCCCGGAGCCAAGGTGCAGGTAGAAGATACAGTTGGCGATGGCAACCATTTTCAGGCTGTCGTCGTAGCTGAGCAATTCCAAGGCCTCCCCCTCATCAAACAGCACCGGCTGGTGAACGAGGCCTTGAAGCCCTACCTTCAGGATGGCCGTCTCCACGCCCTAGCCCTCCGTACCTTTACCCCTAGCCAGTGGGAGCAGCTTCGGAGAGCAGCCCCCGGCTCAGCTTGAGCGGGCTTGCACTAGCCAAAGCTAATACGGAGCAGAGAAAAATCATCCTCAAGATCGGCCTTGCCGCGGAAAGACTGAATGTGCTGCAGAACGTGATCGAGGCCAACGCAGGCATGCTTGCTTAGGAAGGACTTCCAGTTCTCTATCCCCCAGATCCCTTCCGAGCTGGACACTTCGTAAACCCCGTCGCTGAACACGTAGAGACAACTGTTGGCCGGGATCCGGACTTCGTCCCTAGCAAAGTCCTGATCGGGCAAAATGCCAATGGGCAAATTGGGGGTCTTCAGCTCTAGGGGGATGGGGTCTGATTGCGCAACCAACAGAGCGGGGGGGTGGCCAGCGCTGGCAAAAGAAAGCAAGCGAGATCCCGGCTGATAGACCCCATACCAAAGGGTGAAGTACATTTCATGGTGGGATCCCATTGGGAAGGATTGGTTGAGGGCGCGCAACACCGCATCCGGCTGCCGCAGGTCTGTATCGGGCAGGCTCTGGGAACGCAACTGGTTCATCACCGACACCGACAACAACGCGGATCCCACCCCGTGCCCTGACACATCTAGCAGGTAGATGGCCAGGTGATCCTCGTCTAGCCAGTGGTAGTTAAACGAATCCCCCCCCAGCTCCTGGGAGGGCAAAAAGCACCACTCAATCGCTATTTGGTGAGGTGGGAAGTCGGCCGGCTTGGGCAAAAGCGAACGCACATAGCTGGCTGCTTCGGCCAACTCCGCCCGCAGTCGGGCCGTTTGCTGCTGCAGGTCATAGCTGAGCTGGTGCAAGCGCAGCCCAGCCCGCACCCGCGCCCGCAATTCATTGGGATCGATGGGCTTGCTGAGGAACTCATCTGCCCCGGCATCCAGGCCCTGGATGCGGTCTTCGACTTCGGTGCGAGCGGTAAGCAAAATAAAGAAGGTGGTGGAAAACTTGGGATCCGCCTTGATGCGCCGGCAGACCTCCAGCCCATCCATATCCGGCATCATCCAGTCACAGATAATCAGCCCCGGGGTTAGGAGATGAGCTTTCTCCAGCCCTTCCAAGCCACCGCTGGCCATCTCGACGGTGTAGCCCTGCCGCTCCAGGGATCGCTTCAACACCAGCCGAATCGTGGGATCGTCGTCCACAATCAAAATGGCCGTCATGACCACTGCACCTCAATCCCGAATCAACCCGAATTAAAACGCAACTCTAGCCCGTACTGGTAGGCAGACCGTTTATCCTAGCCCAGGAGTTGCGGCAGAAAAACCGGCTTGGAGGGCGGTTAGCGGAAAAGCCTCAGCAACCTCATCCCCCAGAGCTAAAGTTGCGTATCCCTTAGTGGATCCCTAAAACCGTGGTTGCACGCTACCCAAAAGCTGACCGTTTCAAGATACTGGTGGGAATAGATAACAGCGGGGGGGTTTTTGGGCAGATTCTGCTTTAGAGACTTCCATTGGACAAAGAGATACGGATCACATCTTATCCATCCTTTGCCGGTCTAGAGTGAACTTTGAGGTTAAACGGCCTTGGCTGCATGAGCGCGTCTCCTCTACCGTTATCTCCTCCGTCCGTTCGGGATTTGCAGGCGGCTTCAGCCGCGGCACCCCGCCAAGCTCCCAGGGGAGAAATCCGGCTGGAGGATCTGGACGAGAAGCAATTGCTGGCCGGCCTGTCGTCGGTGGTGCTCAACCCGGCAGCTTGGAGTTGCTTTAGCATCAGTGAAACCAGCCGCTTGCTACGCCCCCTGCAAATTTGCCCCGACTTGACCGGAACTCCCGTTCTCTCCCCAGGCGCCACTGCTGAAGTTGTCTATAAGTTCCTGCTGAGCGACGGTCGGATTGGAACCATGAAGGGGCTGATCTCGATCGAAGACTTTCGCAGCAAGCGGCTGCATTCTATTTACGAGGAACTGCGTATTGAAAAAATCATACCGGTTTTTAACGAAGCGGTTGTCGAGCAGATCATCGATCAGTTGAAGCCGATTTTTGCCCGCGACCTGGACGAGCTGCTTTGGCAAGAAAGTTTTTACTTCACCCCTCAAGATCTACGCCAGCCGGAGTTCTTGTTGCGCGGCCTGCGGCCCGAGGCGATCCCACGCCGCTTTCGGCCGCACCTGCAAAGGGTGTACTCCCACATCATAGGGGTGTGTCGCAGCTTGCCCAACATCGCTTTCCAACTGTGTCTGCGGGCCTACCTGGAGTACAACGAGGTCAAAAACAAGCATCTGTTGGCAATTCTGCTCAGCAAGTATTTTTACACGCTCTATCGCATCGGTGGACTGGACGGTTGGAAAAGTCGGGATCCGGTGGAAGTGGGATCCCTCTACTCTTCCAATCGACGGGCTCGGCTGCAGGCTCTTTCTCACCTGCTGACGCTGGACAACGACAGCGACGAACCGCTGGCAAGCCTTGGGGATCCAGGGCCGCGCGGCAGCTATTTCAGTGGAGAGGGGGAGCCTGCTGCTGGCGAGGTGCCGAGCGCAGAAGAGATCGAAAAGCTGCGGCAAGATGTGGAGGCAGCGCGCAGCCAGGCCGCCGAGGCCCAGCAGCTGGTAGCCCAATATCAAGAAGAGAAAAAACAAGAGCTGCTCAACCGCCTGCAGGATCCCAATAAGTTTCTCCTTTTCAGCCTCCATCAATTTTTCGACACTCTCCTCACATCCCTGCCGGTGGAGGTGAAAAGCGAGTACGGAGCCGTCTGGGTGCCCCGCACTTCCCACTTGGACGAAAAAGAGCGGGACAAGCTGACCGAACATTTGCACCAGATTACCAGCGAGGCCTATTTGCTGAGCATCCCCTTTGCCGAGGCGACGATCATTGGCTATTGGCGGGTTTTGGCCGATTCGTTCTACAACCAATGGGTTTTGAATCAGTACAAGCAGTTGCAAAGCTACGGAGTGGATCTAGAGCAGCAGGGCATCCAAATCCTGGAGCGCGAACGATTTTTAGATGAAGTGCAACTGCGCTTTGCTGGCCGCCACCGCGAGATCGTGACTCAAAATGTGGAGAAGATCAGCCAAATTGTGGTAGACAGCCTGGCCAAGCGGGTGGCCCTCAACACCAGCCAACAGAGCTTTCAAGCCATGCGAGCCAAATTGGCCACCGTTTTGGATATGGAGATCTCCCGCAAGGACATGGCGCAGGTACGGCGGCTGATCGACTACTTCACGGATGTGTTTTTGGGCAAGCGGGAGGAGCTGCGCTCGCCCTATCCGGTGGGCACCATCTTGCAAGTAAGGGCAGCCATCGAGCTGCGTCCCCCCGACAGTCGCACCCGCATTGGCCTGGAAATCCTAAACCAGATCTACCGCGAGTACATGCCTGTGCTGCAGCAAGAGTAGGGGCAGGGATCCCAGGGGCTGGCAAGTTTTGGGCACAATGGGGACTGGTGTGCTGTTTAGGGTTGGAGACGGCAAGTTCCCATGCGCTACCGCCAGCTTGGCCACAGTCCTCTGCAGGTTTCGGAGATCTGCCTCGGCACCATGACGTTTGGTGAGCAGAATACCCAGACTGAGGCTTGGGAACAGCTCGATTACGCAGTAGAACACGGGATCAACTTCATCGATACGGCTGAGATGTACCCGGTGCCGGCGCGGGCGGAAACCCAGGGAGCCACAGAACGCTACATCGGCGAGTGGCTGCAGCACCAGCCGCGGGAGCGCCTTGTCATCGCCACCAAGATCACCGGCCCGGGGCGGCCCTGGCACTGGATCCGCGGCGGGTCTCTCTCGATTAGCCGCAACAACCTCAAACAGGCGGTGGCCGGCAGCCTCAAGCGCCTGAAAACCGACTACATCGACCTCTACCAAATCCACTGGCCGGATCGCTATGTGCCCCTGTTTGGGGGCGTGGCCTACGATCCCTCTCAAGAGCGGCCCACGGTTCCCATTGCCGAGCAACTGCAGGGTCTGGCGGAACTGGTGCAGGAGGGCCTGGTGCGCTACATCGGCCTGAGCAACGAAACCCCTTGGGGAGTCTGCGAGTTCTGCCACGTGGCCGAGCAGTTGGGCTTGCCCAGGGTAGTCTCGATTCAAAACGCCTATAGCCTCCTCAACCGCACCTTTGAGATGGGGCTGGCGGAGGTCTGTCGCCACGAACAGGTAGGGCTGCTGGCCTACAGCCCCCTGGCCTTTGGGCTGCTGACGGGCAAATACCTGGGGGGCGCCAAGCCGCCGGGATCCCGTTTGGCCCTGTTCGAGGGCTTTGGCCAGCGCTACCGCAAGCCCAATGTGGAAGAGGCCGTGGCTGCCTACGTGCGCATTGCCCGCCAGCACGGCCTGACCCCTGCCCAGTTGGCTTTGGCCTTTGTGCGCAGCCGTTGGTTTGTCACCAGCACCATCATCGGGGCCACCAACCTGGCCCAGCTCAAGGAAAACCTCAGTTGCCTCGAGGTGGAGCTGTCGCCTGCGATCCTGGCAGAAATTGAGGCGGTGCACCAGCGCTACCCCAATCCCGCCCCGTGAAACTTCGGAAACCGATAGAACTTTTCAGGAGATTTTTTCGTCTAGGGTTACGGAGTGGGTAACTCCATCCGGCTCTTCTTCGATTGTTGATTGTTTGGGCCGATGTCTTTTCTTAGAGCCTTTCTAGCAGGTAGCGAGGAGTTGTAGGGGATGCGTGAGTTTTCTCTTTGGCAAAGTTGGAAGGCGGCAGCCGTGATAGCGAGCTGGGGCAGTTTGTTGCTGGTTGCGGATCCCGTTTGGGCGCAACTTTCCGATATCAGCACCTACTGGGGCGCCCAGTACATCGCCGGGCTCAATGAGCGGCAGATCATCGGCGGCTTCCCAGACGGCACCTTTCGCCCCAACGAGTCGATTACGCGGGCCCAGTTTGCCGTTATCGTCACCAAAGCTTTTGGGCTAGATACCAACGTCCCTGTGCGCCCCTTTGCCGATCCCATTCCCAGTTGGGCAGCTCCCTCCATCGGCGCGGCGGCAGCAGCGGGGTTAGTTTCCGGCTTTCCCGACGGCACCTTCCGTCCCAACGATGTCCTCACCCGCGCCCAGGCCATCACCGTTCTGACCCGCGCCGCCACCAACGGCAGGCTCCTCGAGGATCCCGGTCAAATTGAAGCCATTCTGTCCGGCTTTACCGATGCCAATTTGGTTCCCAATTTTGCCCGCGCCCCCATCGCGACAGCAGTTCAAGAAGGTCTGTTGGTGCTCTACCCTGATCCCACCCGACTGAATGCCCAGGCGGTGGCCACGCGGGGGGAAGTGGCGGCTCTCACCTACCAAGCGCTGGCCAAGGTGGGCCGGGTGCCCAGCCTAGACCCGCCTGTGGGAGCTGCCATCCCCGGGCCAGGGATCCGCACCGAGCTTCTGGCTCAGGTCCCCCCCACGCCTGAGCCCCTGGCCACGCCGGATATCCCCGTGGAGCCGCTGGTGGAAACGCTGCCCGCCGCCCCAGAGGTGAGAACTTTCTTTGCCCGCGAGGAGCTGGGATCCGTCAAGCCGGGAGATACCTTGACGGTGTATTTGCTGGGATCGCCAGGGGCGCAGGCGTCTTTCTCCATTCCCGGCATTGCCTACAACCTGCCCCTGCAGGAAACCCGCCCCGGCCAATACGAGGGCAGCTACACCTTCCGCAGCCAAGACCGGGCCTCGGAAGCGCCAGTATTTGCCCGTCTGGAGGGGAATGGGCTGGTGACCCTGGTGCGATTGCCGGACAAAACCATCAGCATCGGTCGGGTGACCGACACCACCTTCCCCACCATCAGCGACCTGGCGCCGCCCAACGGAGCGGTGACCGACAACCCGCGCCCATCCATCTCCGCTCGCTTTCAAGATGACCAGGGAATCGACCTCAATAGCTTTACCCTGCTGGTGAACAACGTGGACGTTACCGCCCAAGCTCAGCTCAGCCGCACCGGCTTCGCCTACACCCCAGCCGAGCCGCTGCCCACCGATCGACCGACCTTGATTGCCGTCCAAATTGGCGATACCAGCGGCAACACCGCCATCCAGCAGTGGTCTTTCCAGGTGCAGGCCGCCCAGCCCACACCCACTCCAACACCCACGCCGACTCCCACACCCACGCCCACACCGGAAGCGACTCCGACCGCAACAGCAACGCCTACCCCCACCCCAGAGCCTGTAGTGGAGCCTTTGCCTTCTCCCTCTCCCAGCCCTTCTTAGGCAAGAGGGATCCCATGAACAGGCTTTAGTGGTGTTTTAAAGGCCAATGGGTTGCCCCTAGATACTACATCTAGTGGGCACGAGCTGGTCAGGATGCTAAGCTACTGCCAGTTGTGACTGGACGGGATCCATGAGCTCAGCGTTGCAGCCGTTTTTGCCGTCGTGGCAAAGGGTTGGCTTTGGGTGGCTGGTGAGTGGGGTGTTGTGGGCTGCGGCGGTCGCTCCCATCACTGCCCAGCAGTTCGAGTTCACGCCCCAAGCCCCTCAGCCAAATCCCGTCCCTACCCTGCCTCTGCTCAGCAACCCGCCCGGCTCCACGGCTCCGCAAGCCCTGCCGCCTGTGCCTCAGGTGCCGCAAATGCCCCTTACGGGGGATCCCCTCCCCCCACCGGGGGATCCGAGCCCGGCCCCAATTCCGGTGGTGCCCGTTCAAGCGGCCCCAGGTGGACCAGCTCCGCCAGGCGAAGCCTACTCCTATCAACGGCGGCCCGACCTCAGCCCAGGGGGGAACCTGGCTGGGGCCGCGCGGGGCGAGCTGCCTGCCGGCACCCGTATTCCTCTTACGGTCTACCGACCCATCACCTTCCAGCCCTACCAGGCCATCAGCGCCAACCTGGAAGTCTCCGAGCCAGTGCTGGATCGCTTTGGCCAGGTGGTGATCCCGCCAGGGAGTGTGGTGTGGGGCACCTTTGAGCCGGTTTACAGGCCCAGGGATCCCCTCAGTCGTGGCGAAGACAATGCCGACCTGCGGAAACAGATCCTCGGCAACCGCTTTGTGGCCAACCGCCTCACCATCGGCCCTTCTACCTATCTCATTAGAGGCCAGTCTGCACTGCTCCCGGTTGGGTTGGATCGCAACGCCGATGTGGGCACCACCGTCGCCCGTGGGGCGGGCTATGGGGCGGCGGGCGGGTTGGCCTTGGGGGTGCTCACAGGGGGATGGGGCTTTTTGCCCATCCTGGCCGGCGGCCTGGCGGGTGCTGCTGCAGGTAGTACCAACATCGACCGGGTGGTGACGCTGCAGCCCAACACCCTGGTGGAACTGGAACTGAGCGAGAGCCTGATCATCCAATAGCCTTGACAAGAAGCGAGCAGGAGCGGGTCGGTAGAGTAGAGAAGATCCCCCCAAGTTTGCTCCATGGCCCTTTGGATCTACGTCGTGCCCCCCCTGGCCGGGCTGGTGATCGGCTATTTCACCAACGACATCGCCATCAAGATGCTCTTCCGGCCCTACCGGGCCTATCGGATTTTCGGCTGGCGCATCCCCTTCACGCCCGGCCTGATCCCGCAGAACCAGCCCCGCCTGGCCAAGCAGATTGCCAAGACCATCATGGGATCCCTGCTCACGCCAGAGGAGCTGCACAATCTGGCCCGCAAGCTGCTGCGAACTGAGCGCATGCAGGCAGGGATCCGCTGGCTGCTGGGGGTGGCGCTGGATCGGCTGCAAAACCCCGAGCAACAGCAGCAAACCGCTCAGGTGCTGGCGCGCATCTTGGCCGATCTGTTCAACGAGTCGTTGCCCCGCCTGGTGAAGGTGCTCGCCCGCCAGGAGACTTTTTTGGAGGGGCCGATTAACCAACTGTTCGACCAGGTGCTGCTAGAGCTGCGCCTCAACGCCGAGCAAGCCCGGCAGCTTTCGGAGTGGATCCTGAAGCAGGCGCTGCCCCCCAAGGTGTTGCGGCAGAACCTGGTGGATTTTCTCACCGATCGCAACATCGAAGCTTTGGATGAAGAATTTCGCGAGCGGGCCACCGGCTCCTACTGGCTGGTGGCCAACTTGTTTGGCCTCAAAAACGCCCTGCTGCGCCTGCGCACCTATTGCCTGGAGGAGCCGGAAGGGGCAGAGGCCATCTTGGAAGATCTGCTCAAAGACATCAACGCCCCCCGCCGCCTGACCGAGATCCTGCAGAACCTCTCCCTGCAAAACCTGCCGGTTTCCGCCGTACGTCAGTTGCGCCGTGCCCTGCGCGATGGGATCCAAGATTACCTGCGCAGCCAAGGGCCAGAGGTTATCAAGGGGCTGGGGGAGAGCATCGATTGGGAAAAAGTGGCCAGCCTGGTGTTGGGTCGCCTGCGCAACTCCAAGGCGCTGATCGCCTCCATCGATCAGATCAGCGCCGACCTGGCTTTGATCCTGGAGCGCTACCTAGAGCGGGATCTGGAATCGCTGATGATGCAGGTGATCCCCGTGTTGAACTTAGATCAGGTGATTGCCGACAAAGTCAACGCCACCTCCCCTGCTGAGCTGGAGCAGGCCATTCAGCAAATTGTGCGCCAGGAACTGCAGGCCATCGTCAACTTGGGGGGGCTGTTGGGTTTTTTGGTGGGCTGCGTGCAGGTGCTGTTTTTGCTGAGGTGACGGCCCCCTTCCCCAGAAAACGGGAGCTTGGATTGCGGCTTTTGCTTCAGTTATGATATTGGAATGCGGTTAACAATTCTCCACACTTCCGATCTCCACGCCAACCTGCATCCCTGGAACTACTTTGCCGGGATCCCTGCAGAACATGGCTTGGCCAAGCTGGCCACCCTGATCAAGCGTGTGCGAGCAGCCAGCGAGGATCCAGTGTTGCTCATCGACAGCGGCGACACGATCCAGGGATCCCCCTTGGGCACCTACTATGCCCAGGTGGAGCGGGTCTCCCCCCATCCCATGGCCCACGCCCTCAACGCCCTCGGCTACGACGCCTTTACCCCCGGCAACCACGACTTTAACTTTGGGCTGCAGGTGCTGCAGGATTTCACCGCCGATCTCCGCTGTCCCACCCTGTGCGCCAATATTCTCCGCCACAACGGGGATCCGCTGTTTCGCCCTTACCTCATCCGAGAAGAGGCCGGGATCCGCGTCGGCCTGCTGGGGCTGACCACCCCCCGCATCGACACCTGGGAGCGGCCCGACTACATTGCGGGGCTGCGCTTTGCCCCCCTGCTGGAAACTGCCCAGCACTACCTGTCGCTGCTACGGCCCCAGGTGGACGTGTTGGTGCTGATCCTGCACAGCGGTTCCAGCCAACTGCCTCCCCTGCGCAGCCCTGAGGGCTGGCGCAGCCCGGATCGCCGCGGCTGGGCCAGCAACAAAAGCTTGGTGGGGGAAAACGAGCTGCTGGCCCTGGCCGAGCTCGAGGGCATCGACGTCATCCTCTCCGGCCACACCCATCAGACCATTGCCGGCCTGGGGGGGGCCAAGGCCCTGGTGGTGCAGCCCGGCTACTGGGGCAGCCACCTTTCCCACGTGTCTTTGGAGCTGGAGCGCCACGGCGGACGCTGGCAAGTTGTCGGGAAAACTGCCCAGTTGCTGGCTGCGGAAGGGATCCCTGCCGATCCCGAACTCCTGGCCCTGACAGAGCCCTACCACCAGGCCACCTTGCGCTACATCCGCCAGCCCATTGGGCAGGCCCGTTGTGCCTATCGCGGCGGGCTGGCAGCCCGTTTTGGGGCCAACCCCCTAGCAGAGCTGCTCCATCAGGCCCAACTGCAGGCGGTACGGGAGGCCGGCCTTTCGGCGGAGCTCTCCCTGGTCAACATCTGCAGCAGTGCCGGCCTGGCAGCGGGCCCCATCTTTCTGCAAGACGCCTACAGCCTCACCGTTTACGACAACACCCTCTGCGTCTTGGAGATCACCGGCGACATCTTGCGACGCGCCCTCGAGCAGACCGCTGGCTATTTTCGCCAGTTGGATCCCGAGCATCTCCCGGCAGATCCCGCCTCTGTCGTCGCCCCCGAAGCCCGCGGCTACACCTTCGACCTCTACCACGGCATCGACTACTGCTTCGATCTCACCCGCCCTGTAGGCGAGCGCTTGGTGACCCTACAATTTCGCGGCCAGCCGGTGCAGCCGGATCAGACCTTTCGCCTGGCCATCAACCACTACCGCGCCGGCGGTGGGGGGGGCTACAGTATGTTCCAAGAAGCCCAAACCCTCTGGATCTCCGCCGACAGCATCCGCGACTTTCTCGCCCGCCACATTCACACCCATTCCCCCATCCAGCCCATCTACCGCCACAACTGGCACCTCATTCCCAACTTGGCCGAGATCTACTTTTCCCAGAGCTTGGGCCAGCTCCAGGACAGCCTGCTGGTAGGCTAGAACAACTAGGGATCTCAACTGGCTGGCAGAGGAGTCGGTAGAATACGATCAGCACAGAGCCCAGTTTGGCTGATTGCGACGCTGGTTTTGAGACTGCCAAACTGTCGGCACCCGACGTTACTGCTCCTTAATCACGCTTGTCGACATAACCCATGACTGCTGAAGAAAAGCAACCGATGCCCACAGAAGATGCCTATCCTGAACTCCAGGAAGAGGAAATCGACGTAGAAGCAGAGCTGGAGAAGCTGATTTTGGAAGACCGTGAAGCGGAAGCCAGCACCTCCTCTGGCGAAGCCAGCGCTGAGGCTTCTCAGGATCTCAGCGAAACCTTAAAGCAGCTCCAGCAGGAGTTGGAAATAACGCGCCAGCAACTGAAAGAGAAGGAAGAGTCCTACATCCGCCTCTATGCCGATTTTGAGAACTACCGACGGCGTACCCAGCGGGAAAAAGAGGAGTTCAGCCAAAAAGAACGGCAGAAATTTGTGCTGGAGATCCTGCCTGTGGTGGATAGCTTTGAGCGGGCGCAGCAGCAGTTAAAGCTGGAGACCGACCGCGAGCGGGAGGTGCACAACAGCTACCAAAGCGTCTATCGCTTGCTGGTGGAATGCTTGAAAAAGATGGGCGTATCCCGCATGAAATCGGTAGGCCAGCCCTTCGATCCTAACCTGCACGAGGCCATAGCCCGCCAGCCCAGCAGCGAGTACCCCGAAGATGTGGTGGCCGTCGAATATCAACCGGGCTACAAGCTGGGGGACTTGGTGATTCGCCACGCCATGGTGGCTGTCTCGTCGGGCAGCCCAACCTCTGAACCGTCTCCCTCAGACCCAGCCACCCCCAAACCCGAGCCGGAAAGCACGCCTGCCTCTCCCCAAAACCCCCAACATTCGTGACGTACTCCCGCACTCATGCTGACGCATAGAGTGCGGGCTTCCCAGTGA
>NZ_JANSHO010000017.1:0-693 GCF_047502635.1 Synechococcus sp. RC10B2 | reverse complement strand
GCATCGCGAGCTTGGAGACGAATGCGCAGGCGATCGCGACCCACAAAAGAAGCATCGAAGTTCAAGCGTACCCGATAGGGAAGAGTCATGTTTGCCTGATTTTGCTCGGCTACCACTCTTCCTTGTACGACCCGGTCTTCTGTAAGAGCGCTACCAAGAATTGCGGTAATGACCTGAGCGTTAAGCTTAGTAACTGGGTTGAAGATCTTCCCTTTCAGATCGTTAATCTCAGCCTCTGCCGCATCCACCCGCCCGCGCAGGGCTGCCAGCTCAGCAGCAAATTCCTCTTGCAAGCGCTGCAGAGTGGCCAAGTCTTCCTTGGAGACTTTGTCGGCCAAACCGGCTGCAATCAACTCATTGATGCGATCCAAGCAGGCGTTCATACCGGCGGCAAACTCAAAGCGAGTCATAGCCCGGTTGCCGCGGAAGGTGCGGTCAGGGTAGCCGGCAATACAACCGTAGCGCTCCACCAAGGATTGCAGGGCTTGGAAGGCCCAGTCGGTGGGCTGCACATCCGAAAGCTCAGAGATGGAGGTGACCGGCCCGGTAGCTTGGGCATAAGCCACTCCAGGGGTCAGGATCGCTGCTGCACCCAGAGTGCCGGCCAGCAGCGTTTTCCAGTAGTTCGCGTGTTTCACGGGCATGTTTCTCTCCTTGTTCTTTTCCTCACACCTTTTTGGCTGTAGGGATGTC
>NZ_JANSHO010000016.1:0-23514 GCF_047502635.1 Synechococcus sp. RC10B2 | reverse complement strand
GGGTGGAATCCGCGCCCGGCTTCGGGATTCGGGCCCCGGCGCCCCCCCGCCCCCCTGGGCCCCCCGCACCCGGGGGGCACACTGGGGGGCCTGGGGGTCGGGAACGCTTGGGGAGAGATGCACCGCTGCTGTAGAGGGGCAACCCGATACGGTAAGTGCGCCCGTAGAACCAAGAACAAGAATCCCCTGCCTTTAGGTAGGGGAGTATGTCAAGGACTTCCCATTCCACGGCTGCTGGGAATGACCCTACCCGGGGCAGTCGGATCCCTGGCAGGTTAGGCCTGAGTAGGTTGGGTGTTGCCCGATCTCACGCCAAAGGGTTGGCACTCAAGGGGGGGACGCGGGCAGAAGCTTATTAGAACTGACTTGCAATAACCCAGAAAGCCTGTTATTCTGGCAGCTACGTCTTTATTGAATCTAAGTCTCAACAAGCTGGAAAGCTTGGCGGGGTTGGGCTCGCTGCTCTGGCGAGCCGGTCGGAGCTGTCTTGCGGCTCTCCCCCTCTCAAAAGTCCTGAGGTTTGCGATGTTGGCCAATCAAGGGCGTCTGTCATCAGGAGTTGACTCGGAGACACGCTGGGGGCAGGCCAGGCGGATCCTCTCGCCGGTCGGCTTGGCGGTTTTGCTACTGAGTGTCATCCTCTTGCTGCTTTGGATCTCGATTGCCTTGGGATCCGTTCCCATGACTTTTGCGGAGCTGTGGCAGGCCCTGTGGGGGCAAGGGGATCCAGTCCGGCAGACCATTGTCTGGCAGTTGCGGCTGCCGCGGGCACTTTTGGCCCAGTTGCTGGGGGCGGCCTTGGGGATGGCGGGGGCCCTGCTGCAGGGGATGTTGGGCAATGGGCTGGCGGATCCCTACCTGCTGGGCATCTCGGCGGGGGCGGGCCTGGCGGCGGTGGGGCTGCTCACCTGGGGGGAGTGGACGGCTTGGGTGCCCTTGGCGGCTTGGGTGGGCGGGGTGCTGACCACGGTGTTGGTGTATGGCCTGGCGCGCACCCGCTCCGGGCTGGCGGTGGAGCGGCTGATCTTGGCGGGGGTGGCCGTCAGCGCGCTCTTTGGGGCCATTAGCTCCACCTTGTTGTTGATGGCCGATGAGCGGGTGCAGGTGGCCCTGACGTGGTTGATCGGCAGCCTGAGCGGGCGGGGCTGGCCGGAGGTGCGGGTGGCCGGGGTGTACATCCTGGTCGGGCTGGGGCTGGGCTGGGCGCAGGCGCGGGCTTTGAACCTGCTGGGCCTGGGAGAAGAGATGGCGGTGAGCTTGGGGATCCCGTTGGCGCGGACGCGGGTGGCCATCGGCCTGGTGGCAGCTTTGTTGGCGGCGGCAGCCGTCAGCGTGGGGGGGTTGATCGGCTTTGTGGGGTTGGTGGTGCCCCACATGGTGCGCCAGGGGGTGGGATCCGATTACCGCTGGCTGTTGCCCCTTTCTGCCTTGGCAGGGGCGACCCTGCTGAGCGGCGCCGATATCCTGAGCCGTTTGGGCCCGATAGAGCTGCCGGTGGGGATTGTCACCGCTGTGATGGGGGCTCCCTTTTTCGGCTGGCTGCTGTGGCAGCAGGGGGCAGGGCGATGAGAGAGCCCATCCTGCAGGTCGAGGATTTGAGCGGGGGCTACGGATCCCGGACGGTGGTGCGACAAGTGAGCTTCAGCGTGCAACAGGGGGAATGGCTGAGCATTGTCGGCCCCAATGGTTCCGGCAAATCGACGGTGCTGCGACTGTTGAGTCGGGTTCTGATTCCCCAAGCTGGGCGCGTGTACTTGGGCGGTCGGGATCTGCACGCTCAACTCACTCCAAAGCAGGTGGCCCGGCAGTTGGCTCTTTTGCCCCAGCAGCCGAGGATCCCGGCAGGGCTGACGGTGCGGCAATTGGTGAGTCTGGGGCGTTCTCCCCACCAGCCCTGGTGGGCGTGGCAGTTGACGCCAGCGGATCGGCAGCGGGTGGAGTGGGCTCTGGAGCAGACGGGACTGGGATCCCTGGCGCTGCGGCGGGTGGAAACCCTTTCGGGGGGCGAGCGGCAACGGGCTTTTCTGGCGTTGGCTTTGGTGCAGGAGCCGCAGGTGTTGCTGTTGGATGAGCCCACCACCTTTTTGGATCTGCGCCACCAACTG
Organism: Synechococcus sp. RC10B2; assembly: GCF_047502635.1. Taxonomy (NCBI): domain Bacteria; kingdom Bacillati; phylum Cyanobacteriota; class Cyanophyceae; order Synechococcales; family Synechococcaceae; genus Synechococcus; species Synechococcus sp. RC10B2. The sequence goes on along the minus strand of NZ_JANSHO010000016.1, from coordinate 21,409 downwards.
GAGCTGCTGGAGCTGTTGCAACGGCTGAAGCAGGAGCAGGGCCTGACGGTAGTTACGGTGCTGCACGACCTGAATTTGGCCATTCGCTACAGCGAGCAGATTGCCTTGCTGGGATCCGGCCAGATGCAGGCCCTGGGGTCTCCCTTGGCGGTGTTGACCCCCAGCCGGGTGCGACAGGTGTTTGGCCTGGAGGTGGAGTGGATGCCAACGCCGGTGGGGCCGCAGCTTTGCCCCCTGCGCAGCGCAGACCCAGCAAGGCCCCTCTGGCTGGGAGGAAAGGGTGTTGAGGCGAAGGTTTGACTTGGTTTTTTGTGGGTTTTTGGGAGAGTGAAACGTTATGCGAGTAACCGGTTGGGGCTGGAAGGCGGTGAGCTTGGGGCTGGGCCTGGGGCTGAGTTGGGGATCCCTGGCCCAGGCGCAACCCGCGGCTCGGATCCCTGAGACTCCTTTGCTGGCCCAGGCCACCCCTCGGGGAGCCACCACCATCCAGGAGCAGATTCGCGAGCTAGAAGCCCAGATCGAAGCTGCCCGCCGGCGGGGGGATCAGGCGGAGGTGGAGCGGCTGCAAGCGGATCTGCAAGTGCTGCGGCAGGGCACCCCCGTCTTCAACCTGCAGCAGGTTACGGTCACCGGCACCCGCACCGAGCGCACCCTGGCCGACTCCCCGGCCACCATCACCGTCATCGACCGGGAGCGCCTGCGGCAGGAGCTTATCCAGAACATCCAGGATCTGGTGCGCTACGAGCCGGGGGTGAGCGTGCGGCGAAATGTCCGCTATGGCCTGCAGGACTTCAACATCCGCGGCCTCGACGCCAACCGGGTGCTGATCCAGGTGGACGGGATCCGCCAGCCGGAGCGATTTTCCTTCGGCCCCTTCACCATTGGCCGGGATACCTTTGAGCTGGAGGCCTTGAAAACTGTAGAAATTATCCGCGGCCCCGCCTCCACCCTCTACGGCAGCGACGCGCTGGGGGGTGTGGTGACCTACACCACCCTGGATCCAGCCGATCTGCTGGGGGAACGGGACAGCCATGTGGGCCTGTCCAGCCAGTACGACAGCAAAAACCAAGGGTACGTCAACACCCTCAGCTTGGCGGGTCGGCAGGATAACTTAGAGGCCCTGCTCATCTACACTCGCCGCGACGCCAGAGAGCCGGATATTAAAGCGGATCCCAGTTTCAAGGATCGGCAGACGGTGGAGGGAGACAATGTTCTGGCCAAGCTGGTTTACCGCTTCAGCCCCTTGGAAAGCCTCACCCTGACCGGCGAGTACTTCAACAGCCGCACCACCACCACGTTCTCGCGGCGCAACCTGGATCCCGGCATCAGCTTATTTAGGGAAACCATCGACACCGAGCGCAGCCGCCTCAGTTTGGAGTATCGCTACGCCAACCCTGAGAATCCCGCTTTTGAGTTGGCCACCGCCCAGATTTACTACCAGCCCGCCCGCACCCGCGAGCCCAGCGTGGAAGAGCGCACCATCACCGTGCAGGGCCGACCCGTACCTGTGCGGCGAGATACCTTCAACGAGCTGGTCAGCAACATTTTAGGAGCCAGCCTGCAGGCCCAAAGCCGCTTCCAAACCGGGGATCTCTCCCACCGCCTGGTGTATGGCATGGAGATTTCCACCACCCGCAACGAACGACCCCGCAACCGTTTTCAGACCAACCTGCAAACCGGAGCGGTAACCCAAAACATTCCCCCAGACACCTTTCCCACCAAAGATTTTCCCGACTCGGACACCGTCCGTTTTGGGCTGTATGTGCAGGATGAGATCGATTTCGGCGGCGGCAACTTGACGTTGATCCCCGGCATCCGCTACGACACCTACAACCTCACCCCCAGTCCCGATGAAGCTTTCCTCAAAAGTGGGTCAGAAGCGGCCAGCCTCTTTGCCGATGCCGTTTCCCCCAAGCTGGGCCTGGTGTGGAGGATAAACCCCAACCTTACCTTTACGGCCCAGTACAACACCGGCTTTCGGGCCCCCCAATACAACGAGATCAACAGCGGCTTCACCAACTTGGTCAGCCCCTTCTTTCGCTATCGCACCCTCTCCAACCCCGACTTGCGCCCGGAAACCAGCCAGGGTTTTGAAGTGGGTTTGCGAGGGATCTACCCGCAGGCCAGCTTCAGTTTGGCCGCCTACTACAACACCTACAACGACTTTATCGAGGCGTTCCGGCGGGTGGGATCTGAGCCCTCGCCCCCCGGCCCCCCCGGCAGCCCGCCGCCCCCGCCGGTCATCCTCTTCCAGAGCCAAAACGTCAGCCGCGCCCGCATCTACGGCGTGGAAGCGACAGGGCAATATTTCTTCAGCCCCGACCTAACCGGCTGGAGCCTAAACGGCAGCTTTGCCTGGGCGGTGGGGGACAATCTTACAGAAAACAAGCCCCTGCTTTCGATTGAGCCGCTGACGGCGGTGCTGGGGCTGCACTACGACGATCCCAGCCAGGTGTGGGGGGCGAGGCTGGTGGCCACGCTGGTGGCGGATCCGCGGGATCCGCAGCGGGAGGTGGTGCAAACCAACCCCAACGCTCCCCCGCAGATTCCCTTTGTGCCCAGCGGCTATACGGTGGTGGATCTGCTGGGCTACTACAACCTGGACGACAACTGGCAGCTCAATTTCGGGGTGTTCAACCTCTTCGACGAGAAGTATTTTCTCTACTCCGAGACCCGCACCCTCTTTGTCGGCCCTGAGGTGGAGCGGCGGGCCCAGCCGGGGCGCCATGTGGCCCTCAGCTTCTCCAGCCGCTTCTAGGACTCCCCGCCAGCCGTGCCCATCGAGATAGCCCCGAGCCATGCTCGCCGAACCCCCCACTCACACCAACCGGGGATCCGCTTCTTCGGGGAGGGGATCCCACCCTCGGCTTTTGTGGCGCCTGCAGATGGGGTATTGGCAGCAGGCAGGCATGGCCTACGGGGTGGGTCTGGCCTGGCTGGAGCTGGGGCTGTGGGCAATGGGGCGGCGCCAAAGATCTGGAGGACTGCGTTGGATCGGCTGGGGGGAGAAGCTACTTAGGGAGGCGCTGCTGGCGGGCTATTGCTCCCTTGCCCTCTCAGTTGCCTGCGCCTCGCTGGAGGATCTCCCTGAGTTGCCTGGGCAAAGTCGGGAGCCCCGCCCGCTGCGCTGGGAGACTTTGCTCTCGCTGCTTCTGCATCTGCTGGGGCTGCTGGGATGGGTTGGGTGGGGATTTCGACCTCTGCTGGAGCCCGAAGTGCGGATCCCGGTCACGCTGTGGCTGGAGGATCCGCTGCCGCCGCAGCTTGCGGCAGAGGCAGATTCGGCCTTGCCCAAGCCGGCAGGGGAGCCGAGCGACCCGGCCCCGGAATCACCTCCCGCGGATAACCCACCCCCACCGGCTCCTGCGCCTCAGGAGAGAGTAGAGACCACGGCCGTTCCCAAGTCTGAGCTGGCTTTGCAAACGCCGCCCCCCACCCCTACGCCTGTTCCCACAGCAAAGCCGGAGCCGACCCCTCCACCCACGCCGATGGCCGCACCAACCCCTCCTCCGCCCTCCCCAACACCGACGGTCACCCCCTCACCACAGCAGCCCCCTCCAACTCCGGTGGCTACCCCCACGGCTGCACCTGTGGCCGACAGGCCGCCCCCCGTGGCTGCTACGAGCGCTCCCATTCCCCGCTTCACCCCCCTCATCCAAGGGATCCGTTCGGGTGGCGGGGGCACTGCTTCCCCCGGCGGGAGCGAGGGATCTGGATCCAGCGCTCCTGGGACGGGTGGCCTCGGTGGATCCCAAGCGCAGGGTTCTGCGCCGACAGCGGCAGAAGGGGCCGGGGAGGCATCCTCCCCCACCTCCTCGCCCGCAGCAGTGGCTGCCAGGCCGGACATCCTGGCCCGCCCCATCCCGGGGCGCAACCCGCCGCCGCAGTACCCTCCCCAAGCCCGCCGCCTCAACCAGCAGGGGCAAGTGCTGTTGCGGGTCAAGGTGGATGCCCAAGGGCAGGTGCAGCAGGTGGAAATTGTCTCTTCCAGCGGCTTCCCGGCCCTGGACAGGGCCGCACAAGAGGCGGTGCAACGCTGGCAATTTAGCCCCGCCTTGAGGAACAACACCCCGATTGAGTCGTGGGTAACGGTGCCGATTCAGTTCACCCTCAATTGACTGTTTTGGAACTGTTTTGGAGATCGTCCATGCCGTCTTGTCTTTCTCGCCGTCAACTCCTTGTCTTGGGCCTGGCCAGCCTGGGGGTTTGGGGAATGGGTCGCTTGGCCCGCGCCCAAAGCCAGATCCCGCCAGCTCCGGTTCGGCGAGTGGCCAGCCTCACCACCTTGACAGCCGATATTCTCTATCGCCTGGCTCCGGACAAGCTGGTGGGGATCCCGTCCGGGCGCTTGTTGGAGGCGGATCCCCGCTTTCAGGGCATAACTCGGCTGGGGCTGGGCAACCAACCTAACCTGGAGCAAATCGTGGCCCTGCAACCGGACTGGGTGGTGGGGGCCAGTGGCTTTCACACGGCTTTGGCAGAACGATTGCAGGCATTGGGGATCCCCACCTATCTCACGCAGGTGGACAGTTGGGCTGCCCTGGAAGCAACCATCGCCACTCTGGCTGCTGCCTTGGGGGCGGATCCGGATCCCTTGCTGCGGGAGTACGGATCGCTTTTGCCCCAGGAGCTGCCCCCAGTTCGCCCCAAAACCCTGCTTTTGGTGGGCACCCAGCCGATTCTCTCTCCCAACCGGCAAAGCTGGGCCGGGGATCTGCTGGAGCGCTTTGGCGCCGATAACCTGACGGCTGCCCTGCAAAGCCAAGGGCAATTTCGCGGCTATGTCACCCTTGCGGCAGAGCGCATCCTGGAAGCCAACCCCGAGGTTTTGTTGGTGGTCAACCCGGAGGCGGCGGATCCCTTGGCCTTTTTCCGTTCCCGCCCCTTTTGGAATCAACTGCAAGCTGTTCAAACCCAGAGGGTCTATGGATTTGACTACTACGGCTTGGTCAACCCCGGCACCCTGGAGAAGATTAGAGCGGCCTGCGAGCAGTTGGCCCGGATTTTTTCGGAGGGCTGACCCAAGGGAACGCGGGAGATAGCCTTCCTGTTTGAAATATCTTGAAATATCTTTCTAGTCCAAGCTGTAGCGGGTGAGGCGCTGCACCTGGTCGGGGGTGAGGCCCAGCTCTTGGGCAATCTGGGCGGCCACCCGATCCGGATCCAGCTCCGGAAATTCAAATTCCAGCTTGCGCAAATGGGGATTGGTGGTCGTCACCTCCACCTTGGTGTAGCCGCGGCGGCGGCGGATCTCCGCTTGGATGGAGAGAATATCCAGAGTTAGAATGGCCTGCTGCTGGCTGCGAATGGCCAAAGGCTGGACCTGCGGGCGGGGACGGCTCAGCACTTGGCCGGTCACCCATTCTCCGCCCACCCCAAACAGGATCCCGGCCAGGGGCAAGGCCAGCCAGAAGTCGGCCCCCAGGCTGGGCTCACGTGACTGAAGAAGCTTGAACGGGTTGGCCATGGTTTGAGGGATCCGGGAGATGGCTTTTCTCCGCCATCCTAGCCTGGCAGAGTGGGATCGGTGGGTAGCAAGCGGGACATGCGAATTTTGTTGGTGGAAGACGACCTGGAGCAGTTGGAGCCTTTGCAGGCTGCTCTGGCCAAGTGCGGCCATGTGGTGGACTGCGCCAGCGAAGGGGAGACGGCTGCCTGGCTGATGGAGGAGAAAGCCTATGATCTCCTCATCTTGGATTGGATGCTGCCGGGGATCAGCGGGATCCAACTCTGTCAGCAGTACCGCCGCTCGGGGGGATGCGCACCGGTGCTGATGTTAACCGCCAAGGATGCCACGTCGGACATCGTACAGGGGTTGGATGCGGGGGCAGACGACTACCTGGTCAAGCCGGTGGATCTGATAGAGCTGCTGGCGCGGGTGCGGGCGTTGGGGCGCCGTTCCCCCCAATGGCAAGGCGACAGCCTCAGCCTCGGATCCCTGCAGTTGCACCTGGCCAGCCTCACCCTGGAGCGGCAGGGGCGGCAAGTGCAGCTTTCGGGCAAAGAGTTTCAGTTGATGGAGTACCTGATGCGCCACCCCCACCAGGTGCTCAGTCGGGGCCAGATCGAGCAGGCGGTGTGGGAGTGGGGCTGTGAGCCGGAAAGCAATGCCGTGGCGGCGCTGGTGCGGCGGTTGCGGTTACGGTTAAAGGAGGTGGAGGCCCAGGATTGGCTGGAGTCGGTGTACGGCCAGGGGTACCGGCTGCGCATCCCCTCCCCGGAAGCAGACCCATAGAAGCAGTTCCCTAGAGGTGGCATGGAGGCCAAAAGAGCCGGGCCAAAGCATTCTCTCCCGCGGCTGGGCTGGGACTGGGTTTCTCTGAGGCCAACTTTTCAGCAGCACCTGAGCCAGAAGGCCGCGACAAAAGAGGCGGAATTGTTTCAGCACAGCCGCCGTCGCTTGGCCCGCAGCTTTGCCGGCGTGATGGGCGGGATCCTGGTGGTGTTTGCTGCTTTCTTCTACCGCCTGCAAGCGGAGAACCAATTGCAGGCTTTTGACGAGGAACTGCAGGTTCAGGCCCGAATCATGGCGGCGGCCATCAAGTACGAGCTGCGCCAGGGGCAGTGGCGGCTGGTCTTGAACGAGGTGCCTTTTCTGGGCGGCAAAACCCAGCCCCTTGAGCATCACCTGGCCTATGTGCGCTGGTTCGATGCCGCCAATCCCGGTGGGGCAGAGCCGCTGGGATCCCTGCGCCAATACACGGGATCCCCTCCCCCTCTGAAGTGGTTTGCCTTAGATAGCCCTCCCCACCACCTGTCTTTGGGGTTTGAGACGGTAGCGGCGGAAGAGGGCAGGCTGCTGCGCTAGCTCACCCTACCGGTGCAACAGGGGGATCAGATCCTGGGCTACTTGCAACTGGCGGTGCCGCTGGAGCCGCTGCAACTGAGCTTGGGCCGTCTGCGCTGGGGGTTGGGGATCGGGATCCCGCTGACGCTGGGGTTGATCGGCGGGGCCGGCTGGATCTTGGGGGGGCTGGCGATGCAGCCGATTCGCCGCTCCTACGAGCAGTTGCAGCGCTTTACCGCCGATGCTTCCCACGAGTTGCGCGCCCCCCTGGCCGCCCTGATGAGCAATGCTCAAATGGCTCTGCTGGCCCCGGAAGAAGCGCAGCCCCGCCTAGAAAAGGTGGTGAGCAGCGCCCGCCGCCTCAGCGTGCTGATCGATACCTTGCTGCAGTTGGCCCGCCAGCAGGGATCCCTGCCTTTGGAGGATCTGCCCCTGGTGGACTTGCGGGAGCTGGTGCAGGAGCTGGGCGAACAATACCCGCCCCAAGCGGAGTCCCTGGGGCTGCGCTGGCAATGCGACCTGCCGGGGCCTGCCGGGAAATGGCTGGTGCGGGGGGAGGCGGCCCTGCTGCGGCAGGCGGTGGAAAACCTGCTGCGCAATGCCCTGCAGTACACCCCCGCCGGCGGCACGGTGCAGGTGAGCCTGGAAAGCCGGCCTCCCTGGGTTAGCATCCACGTGAAGGATACAGGCATCGGCATCCCTCCTGAGCACCTGCCCCACCTGTGCGAGCGGTTTTACCGGGTGGACACGGCCCGCGCCCGCCATACGGGGGGATTTGGGCTGGGCCTGGCCTTGGCCCACCAGATCGTTACCGCCCATCGGGGATCCCTGCGGGTGGCCAGCCGGGTGGGGGAGGGGTCGGTGTTTACGGTGGAGCTGCCCTTGTCATCTTCACGTCATTTTCTTTCGCCATTCTCAAGATAAGCCGCAAGGGAAAGCCCCCAGAACTCCGCCCAAAGAGCGCGAACGGGCCAACCCCAAACCGGCTTGTCCTGTCGATTGGAGTTTGTAACCATGACGATGCGTGCTTCCTTCACCCGTACCCTCGGCTGTTCCCTACCGATTTTGGTGCTCCTCACTCCCCTGGTGCTGGGATCCCCGGCGCAAGCCCAGCGGGGCCGGCCCTCGGCTCCTGGAACTGCAGCCCCCGTGCCAATGCAGCCGAGTTGGCAGAGCCCGCGGGAGCTGGAGCGAGTCAACCACGACCTGGCCAAAGCGCAGCGGGACCTGGCGGAAGCCAGCTTCTTCGCCCAGCGGGGATCCTCTCCGGAAGCGGCCCGTCTTCTGGAGCTGAGCCGCCAGAGCTTTGCCGAGGCCCAGAAGGCTCTGCAAGGGGGGAATGTCTTTGCCGCCCGCGAGCAGGCCAAGGCGGCGGAAAACCTGGCCAAAGCCGCCAAAGCTCTGTACGAAGCGGAGCTAGGCTTTGGGGGCCCTCCTGGCCGTTCCTTCTTCGAAGCCCCCCTCCGCGCCCAAGAGTCCCTCAGCCGGTTGCAAGCGGAGATGACCTTCGCCAACATCACCTCCGGCCCTGTAGCCGAGCTGCAGCAGCAAGCCCAACAGTTGTTGGGCAGGGTCAATGCCGATCCCGCTAGCTACACCTTCGCCGACTACAGCCGCAGCAAAGCCGCCTTCCACTCGGCCCGCGCCGCCTTGCACCTGTTGGCGGCTGAGCGCCTGAGCGGTCTGGGATCCCTGAGCAGCTTCTGAGTGGGTCTGCTGACCCCGAGGCAGTTGCGTTAGAGTAAAAGCCCCCGCCGCGGGGGCTGTTCTTCTGCCCAGAAATCCAGAGCCAAGAGCGCACGGCTGTCGAGTGTACCTGCGTTTTCTGCACCTGTGGCACTTTCGCAACTACCGGGATCAAAAGATCTCCTTCGAGGCGCCCAAGACCATCCTGGTGGGGGAGAACGCCCAGGGCAAGACCAACCTCTTGGAGGCGGTGGAGCTCTTGGCCACCCTGCGCTCGCGGCGGGCCGGTCGGGATCGGGAGTTGGTGCAGCAGGGGGCAGAGAAGGCCCGGATCGCCGCCACGGTGGAGCGGCTGGGGGTGGCCCACGAGCTGGCGATGGAGCTGCGCAGCCAAGGGGGGCGATCCCTAAGGGTTAACGGCCAGGGGCTACGGCGACAATCGGACTTTTTGGGGCAGGTGAGTGCCGTGGTGTTCTCCAGCCTGGATCTGGAGCTGGTGCGGGGAGCTCCAGAAGCGCGGCGCACCTGGCTGGACGGGGTGTTGCTTCAACTGGAGCCGGCTTACCTGGGCCTGGTGGAGCAGTATCGTCAGATCCTCAAGCAGCGCAATGCCCTCTTGAAGCAGGATCCCTTGGCTGCGGGCGACAAAGTACCTCAGATGGCCTTTTGGGACGCGCAACTGGCCACCCTTGGCAGCCGCATCCTGCGCCGCCGCGCCCGGCTGTTGCAGCGGCTAGAACCCCTGGCCGCCCGCTGGCACCAGGCCATCAGCGGCGGACGGGAGACCCTCAGCCTCACCTACCGCCCGCAGGTGCCCCTGCCGGATCCCCAGGCCGATCCCAAGGTGGTTCAAGCCCAATTTTTGGCCGCGATCCGCGCCAAGGCTGCTGCCGAACAGGCCCTGGGCACCTCTCTGGTTGGCCCCCACCGAGACGAGGTGGAGCTGGGCATCGACGGAGTTGCCGCCCGCGCCTATGGATCCCAGGGGCAGCAGCGCACCTTGGTCTTGGCCCTCAAATTGGCGGAGCTGGAACTGATCGAGCAGGTGAAGGGGGATCCGCCCCTGCTGCTGCTGGACGACGTGCTGGCAGAGCTGGATCTGCACCGCCAAAACCAGCTCTTGGAGGCGATTCAAGAACGGGTGCAGACTTTGGTTACCACCACCCACCTGGGATCCTTCGACGCCGCTTGGCTCCAAGGGGCGCAAATCCTGCAAGTGCACCAGGGGCAGATTGCTCCCTCCCCCGCCTCGCTCCCCTTGGCTTAAAGCAGGCCAATCCCATACCATACTCCCCTCTCCCTCTGGGAGAGGGGCCGGGGGTGAGGGAATCACTCCCTCTGGGAGAGGGGCTGGGGGTGAGGGAATCACTCCCTCTGGGAGAGGGGCCGGGGGTGAGGGCTCAGGGCCGCCCGCGATCCAGGCTGCGATACTGGATGGCCTCGGCGAGGTGGGTGGGGGCGATGGCCTCGGCACCCTCCAGGTCGGCGATGGTGCGGGCCACCTTGAGGATGCGGTCGCTCCCCCGCGCAGACAGGCCCAGCTTTTGGATGGCGCTCTCCAAGAGTTTGCGACAGGGCTCGGACAGGGCACACCACTGCCGCAGGTGGCGGGGTTGCATCTGGGCGTTGCAGTGGATCCCTGGCTCGTTTTGGAAGCGCTGCCGTTGGCGCTGCCGCGCCTGTTCCACCCGCTGCCGCACCGCTTGGGAAGATTCGCCGCCCTGGAGGCGGACAATTTCTTCTGGCTTGAGGCGGTTGACCCGCACCTGCAAGTCGATGCGATCCAACAGCGGCCCGGAGAGCTTGGACCAGTAGCGCTCCCGCTGCTGCGGCGTACAGGTGCAGGGCTGAACGGGATCTCCATAGAAACCGCAGGGGCAAGGGTTGGTGGAGGCCACCAGGGTGGTTTGGGCGGGAAACTCCAGAGAAACGCGGGCGCGGGAGATGGTGACCTTGCCATCTTCCAAAGGCTGGCGCAGCACCTCCAACACCTCCCGCCGGAATTCCGTCAGTTCATCCAGGTACAGGACACCGTGGTGAGCAAGGGAGATCTCGCCAGGCTTGGGGTAGGGGCCACCACCCACCAGCGCCACCGCCGAAGCCGAGTGGTGGGGAGCCCGAAAGGGCCGCTGCGTAATCAGGGGAGTCTGGCGCCCCAGGTGGAGATTTTGCCGCAACAGGCCGGCTGCCGAGTAGATGCGGGTAATTTCCAACATCTCTTCCCACTGCAGCCGCGGCAAAATGCCGGGCAGACGACGCGCCAGCATGGTCTTGCCCGCTCCCGGGCTGCCCACCAGCAACAGGTTGTGGCCGCCGGCCGCCGCGATCTCCAGGGCCCGTCGGGCGTGCTCTTGCCCCTTGACATCGGCTAAATCCAGCAGGGGTTCCGTTTCGGTGGGCAGCATCTGCTCCCGCTGGATCCGCACCGGCTCAACTCCCTGGGGGTTTTGCAGCCAGCTCACCACTGCCGCCAAAGAGGGCAGCCCATACACCTGGATCCCTTGCACCAGCGCCCCTTCCGGGCCGTTTTCTCGGGGCACCACCAGGCGGCGGATCCCCATCTCGGCGGCGCTGGCGGCGATGGGCAAAACTCCCGCCACAGGACGCAGGGTGCCATCCAGGGCCAATTCCCCCAGCAGCAGGGTGTTGGCCAGCGCTTCCCGCTCAACTACTCCTGCGGCTGCCAGGATGCCGATGGCAATGGGCAGATCGAAGCTGGGGCCCTCTTTGCGCAGATCGGCGGGGGCCAAGTTGACGATGATCCGCCGCTGGGGCAGGGCAAAGCCGGAGTTCTTGATGGCCGCCCGTACCCGCTCTTTGGCCTCCTGAACGGCTGTATCGGGCAGCCCCACCAGGGTAATCTGGGGCAAGCCACCGCCCACATCCACCTCTACCGTGACCCCCACGGCCTTGAGTCCCACCAGGGCAGCAGCAGTGACCTGAGCAAACACTCCAGTTGCCTCCCCGAGGAAAGTCTTTAGCTTAATCCTGGCAGAAGTTTTGGCCTCTGCCCTGGCCAGGGATCCCTGCGCTCTGGCTGCAGGGGCTTGGGGAGAATGTCACAATCGTTTCAGGCTTTCCCTGCCCCTCAAAAGGGGGCACTCCCCTCAGCCGACAAAGCAATGGAGGGAGGGCCCTCATCGCTAGGAGGCTATCCCAGTGGTCTTTCCTACTTCCGACCCTCCCTTTGACCATTTTTCTGGCCCCGGGGAAGAGCCCATCCCAGCGTGGGATGAGCTGGAAGAGCAGGTACAGCAGTTTGCCCGCTGCTACCGAGGGCAAGTGGCCCAGCTCAGCCCACCAGAGCTGGGAAAGGCGCTGCAAGTCTTGTTGCAGCTAACACAAGCCCTGGCAGCTCACCTTGCAGAGGGCAGGGAAGGGATCCCGGCTACCCCTGTTCAGGCCCCAAGCTGGCGGGATCTGGAACGGGCTATCTCCCTGCAAAGCCACTTGCTCTTTTTCCCCCTGGAGCTGCAGTCCCTGTTGGCTGTCTCTCCCGACGAGCCTGCCGCCGAGTTGCCGCCCGAGCCAGAGGAGCGGCGCTTGGATCTTTTGGCTGCTGCCTGTGCCGATCCAGGGCTGCGCCCCTTTCGCCAGTTTCTGTGTGGCCTCCTCCAGCAGCGAGGTCACCAGCAGGCGGAGCCTCTGGAACGTCTACTCCACCAGCAGCGCCTGGCCGGACGCTTGGCCTGGCGGCAGTTGTGGCAAGTCACCCTTAGCTCCCCCGCTCTCCCCCAACAGCAGTCGACTGAAACCCTTGCCCACCTGCAGAGCCTGCAAACCCACCCCAGCGCTGAGATCCGCTGGGCGGCCTACCAGCGGTTGGGCCAACACCTAGAAGCCCATGCAGAGCTAGGGGGATTTATTCTCAGCGTCCTCATCCGCGACCACCTCTGGGAAGCCCAGTGGCGGGGCTACGATTCTGCCGCCGAGCTTTACCTGGCTCGCCATGGCCTCGGCCAGCCCTTTTGGGAGCAGCTGCTGGACGGGATCCGCGATCGCTTCGACCTGTTCCAGCGCTACTACCGCCTAAAAAGCCGCGCCCTGGGCCGTTCCATCCGTACCTGCGACCTCTATGCGCCCTGGGGGGATCCGGCTCCTCCCCTCACCGCCGCCGAGGCTACCTCCCTGGTCTGGGCGGCCCTGCAAGAGTTCTGCCCCGACTGTGCAGCCCAGGCCAAACCCTGGTTACCGGAAATCCGCTCCAACTTGGAAGCACCCGCCGGCAAGCCAGAGACGCCATCGTTAGGGGGTGAACCCCTCGCCTTGCTGCTGCAAGCCCTTGAAGCCCTCAGCCGGCGGCTCCGGCCTGAGGGGCCTCGGGTTTGGCTGGATCTGGAGGAGCTGCAAGGAACTGTCCAGCCCTCCTGGGAAATTCGGGTGCACACCGCGTTTTTACAGCAGATGCTGCTCGACTACCTGCTGGAGGGGGCGCGGGGCACGCCGGCGCCACCTCGTCTCCGCGATCGGGGAAGCGGGCCGGAGGCCTTGCGCTCCGGCAGCCTTACCTTGGCCCAGGCCCTGTTGATTCACCACCTGGAGGCGCAGTTGCAAGCCGTGTTCTACCAGAGCTTGATTGCGCGGCTGGAGCTGCTCCTCTACCGGTCGGAGATCTCGCAAGGCGACACCGCTCCACTGGCCCCATCCGAGGCTGGCCCTACCTACTGGGTCGGCGAAGAGTGGCTGAAGCTGAGCCAGGAGCTGTGCGGCGATGCGGTGGAGCTGTTGCCGGAAGAGCAGTTCCGCTGGGTGGGGATGCCGGAGCTGTTTCTGCGCCCCTTCAGCGCCCCTCAGGTCAGCCTGGCCAGCCTGGTTGCCCTGGCCTGTTACCGCCAGTATCATCTGTCTCCGCGGACCTTTTTGCCCAGCTACCTGAATTGGCTGGCCAGCCCGCCCGGATCCCTAAGCTGGGCAGAATCGGCCCAGCTGCTCCAGGTGGAGCTAAGCGACCCAGAGGCAGTGTTGCAGGGGTTGGAGGAACTGGAGCATTGGATCGAGGTGCTGGAAGAGGATCAAAACTAGGGGACTGCGGCCAGCTGACCTTTGGCGTAGCGAGAAGGAGACAGCCGCGCCATCAACTGCCACGGCCGCAAGCGCGGCTCCGTCACTGAGGTGCTGGTCTTGTCAAAATAGCTGGCCCTGGCTACTCAATCACCACATTCTTGGGCGCGCCGTTCACCTCGGGGCGCCCCTGGTTGAAATTGGCCAAAAAGGTATCCGGATCCTTGAGGCTGAAGACCAGCTTTTTGCAGGGTACTTGCAGCCCCAGCGGCCCCAGCAGAGGGATGAAGAGGGTCTTTTCCTGCAGCAGCGGAATGGCAACCACCCCCTGGGTGCTGGTTACCGCGCCCACCAACCCCTGGAAATCGGTGCGCACACCCAGGCCGTAGAACCAGGGCCAGGAGAAGCGCTCCCCTCGTCCCAACTCGCTTAGAGAAAAGGTTTCGTTGAACAAGTTGCCCACCCGCACCATTAACTTGTCCTGCAGCAGATCGACGTATGCCGACTCGCTGCCCACCCCAAACAGAGCCAGCGGCAAACTTGCCAGGGGATTGGAGTCGATGGCCATGTAGTAGCGCATGAGAAATCTCCGAGTCACAAACAGAAAGACCAGGTAAGCCGCGGCTCCCAGCCCTGCTAATTATAAAAAATCTTCCCCGCTGCCGAACGGACAAAAAGGCATTCCATCTGCCCTTAAGCTAAGTGGGTATGATGGGTTGCGTTCTTTCGGCAAGCCACTGGCCAGCGAGGAAAACAGGATGGATTTGCGCGCCTTCATCCGCTTGGTGTCCGATTTTCCCAAACCCGGGATCCTCTTTCGCGACATAACCCCCCTGCTGCGGGATCCAGCAGGCTTTCGGGCGGCAATTGAACAGTTGGCTGCCGGTACTGCCACTATGGGATCCCTGGACTATGTGGTGGGCATTGAGTCGCGGGGGTTTATTCTGGGGGCTGCTTTGGCTCAGCATTTGGGGTTGGGATTTGTCCCGGTTCGCAAACCCGGCAAGTTGCCACCGCCGGTGCTTAGCCAAAGCTATAGTCTAGAGTACGGCCAAGACCAGCTGCAACTCCATGCCCACGCCCTGCGCCCCGGCGACCGGGTGGTGATCGTGGATGATGTCATCGCCACCGGGGGCACTGCTGCCGCCACCGCTCAGTTGGTGGCCCAGAGCGGCGCTGAGGTGGGAGGGTTTGCCTTTCTAATTGAGCTGGCTTTCTTGTCGGGCCGCAAGCTCCTGCCCCCTGAGATCCCCACCCATGTGGTGATGGTGGACGAATCCAACTAGGGGATCCACACCTCACCGCAGGCGCAGCGGCTGGCGGACGGCCACCTCTGTTGCTTTGGCTTTGGGCAGGGGTTGGGTCAAGTGGCTGAGCTGAGCCTGGGCCTGCAGCTGCTCCTCAATCCAGTCGGCCAGCTCCCGCATGTAGAGGGCCACATGGAGGGCGTGGTCGCGCCGCACTGGCTCCACCCCCTTTTCGGCGAGGCGGGCCAGGATAACCGGATCGCTGAGCTCTTCCAGGGCAGCAAAGTCCTCTGGCCGGTCAAACCCCAGCTCTGCCATCTTCTCAAACACATACCCCAGCCGCAGGCCCGTGGCCTGGCACCGGGCTTGCCAGGGATCCCTCAGGACAAAGGCAGCGGTGCGATAGGCTGTTTGGGCAATGGTGCGCCAAGTGCCGCGGTGGATGTGTAGGCTAAGCTGCTGCTGATTCCAGCCCAGGGCTTCTCGCACCAGCAGGCCGCAATTGCAGCGGGTACTATCCCGCCAGCAGTACTCGCGATCCCAAAAACCCCAGTGCTGAGCCTGCAGGCGATCGGCGGTGCGGCGCAAAAGGGCCGCCAGCTCCGGTGTAGGACGCATCATCAAGGCGGCAGAGGAGATCCCTTCCAGTCTAGGCAGGCGGGCGGCTGGGAACAACCCAGGCTTAATCCTTTTTTGAATTAACTGAATCTGTTGCTTGAACCTGGGTATCTTCAGCAGCCAAAGACCGTTGCCGCTGACGGTGGCGTTGCCAGGCCCCCCAGCTTACTCCCGCCAACAGCAGCGAGGCCCCGCCCAGATAGGTACCCCCTGCCGGCAGGCCGGCCAGGGCCAAGGCCAGGGATCCCCCCCAGAGGGTCATGGCGTAGATCAAGAGTACTGAATGCCGCTGCGACAGGCCGGCTTTGAGCAGGCGATGGTGCAAGTGGCCCTTGTCGGGATGAAAGGGGGACTTGCCTCTGGCCAAGCGCTTGAGGATCACAGCAGACATATCCAGAATCGGCACGGCCAGGATAAAAAACGGCAGGGCCACCGCCAGCGTGGTTACCCCCTTGGCCACCCCAATGACCCCGATCCCGGCCAGGGTGAAGCCCAGAAAGTAGGCTCCCCCATCTCCCATGAAGATCTGGGCCGGGTTGAAGTTGTAGCGCAAAAAGCCCAGGCAGGCCCCGGCCAAGGCTGCCGCCAGCATGGCCGCCGCCGGCCGATCCAGGAGCAGCGTTACCATCAGCATCACGACTGCCGCGATCCCCGACACGCCTGCCGCCAAGCCATCCAGGCCGTCCATGAAGTTGATGGCATTGGCCATCCCCACCAGCCACAGCAGGGTAACCAGCAGGCTCAGCCATACCGGAAAGGGCCAGATGCCGATCCCCGGTAGGTTAATGAACTCGATGCGCACCCCCACTCCCCAAGCCGCCGCAGCCACTCCAAATTGCATCGCCAGGCGCGAAAAAGGCGACAACTGAAACAGATCATCCGCCAAGCCAATTAGGAAAAACAAAACGCCGCCAATCGTCACCCCCCAGATCTCGTACTCCTGCTCGGTGCGCAAGCCGGCGAAGGCTCCGGCTCCCCAGAGCAAGAGTAGTGCCACCAGGTTGCCAAAAAAGATAGAGACCCCCCCTAGGCGCACCATCGGCTGCCGGTGGATCTTGCGCTCATCGGGAAAATCCAACTGGCCGCTGCGGATCCCGACCGCCTTCACCACCGGGGTTGCCCAGAGAACCACACAGGCAGCAGCCAAAAAGGCAACCAAGTAAGGCATGGCAAGCCGTAGCGAGGAGGGGGGTTATCCCAAGTGGGGGTAGAGCGGAAAACGGCGGCAGAGCTCGGCCACTCGCCGGCGACAGGCTTCGAGCACACCCGGATCCCCTGGCTGGAACAGGCAGTCAGCGATAATTTCCCCAATTTCCTCAAATTCTGCCGGCCCCAGGCCGCGGGTGGTCAAGGCCGGGGATCCCAGGCGCAGGCCGCTGGCCACAGAGGGCGGCTGCGGGTCAAAGGGGATGGTGTTTTTGTTGGCAGTAATGTGGATCTCTTCCATCAGGCGATCCGCCCGCTTGCCTGTCATCACTGGATCAGCAGCCCCGTTTTTCTCCAGCACTGCCGAGACCGAGCGCAGATCCAGCAACACCAGGTGGTTGTCGGTGCCCCCTGAAACCAGCCGGATGCCCCGCCGCTGCAGCGTTGCCGCCAGCGCCTGGGCATTGGCAATGACCTGGGCTGAGTACTGGGCAAAGCTGGGCTGCAGGGCTTCTCCAAAGGCCACCGCCTTGCCGGCAATGACATGCTCCAAAGGCCCCCCTTGGCTGCCGGGGAACACCGCCTTGTCCAGCTTTTTGCCCAATTCCGGGTCGCGGGTGAGGATCAGCCCGCCGCGTGGCCCCCGCAGCGTCTTGTGGGTGGTGGTGGTGACCACATCGCAGATAGGTACCGGGTTGGGGTGGTGGCCGGTGGCCACCAGGCCGGCAATGTGGGCGATATCGGCCATTAGATAGGCCCCCACCTCGTCGGCAATAGCACGGAAAGCGGCAAAGTCAATGACCCGAGGATAGGCCGAATAGCCGCAGATGATGAGCTTGGGCCGGTGCTGCCGGGCCAGATCCCGCACCTGGTCGAAGTCAATCCGCTCCGTCTGGGGATCCACACCATAGTGCACCACGCGGAACCACTTGCCGGAGACGTTCACTGGCGAGCCGTGGGTGAGGTGGCCGCCGTGGGCCAGATCCATGCCCATGATCGTGTCTCCCGGCTGCAGCAGGGCCAGGAAAACGGCAAAATTGGCCTGGGCGCCGGAGTGGGGCTGCACGTTGGCGTGGGCCGCTCCAAAGAGTTGCTTGGCGCGGTCGATGGCCAGTTGTTCGATCTCGTCGATAAACTCGCAGCCGCCGTAGTAGCGCTTGCCGGGCAGCCCCTCTGCATACTTGTTGGTCAGCACCGAGCCCTGGGCGGCCAGGACAGCCGGCGAGGTGAAGTTCTCGCTGGCAATCATCTCCAGGTGATCCCGCTGCCGGTTGAGCTCCTGCTGGATGAGGCGGTAGACGACGGGATCCGTTTCCGCCAAAATGGCCAGGTTGTCCCGGGGAGTGGTCAAGCTTTGCGGAGCGGCTACCATGGTGACGCCAAGAGCGAACGTTGCAAAGAAAAAGATCCAGAATTGCCCCGCTGTCGCGACAGCGTTGCGGAGCAACATCGTAACACGATTGGGGCCGGGCTGGGGGATCCCGCAGCGGCCAAACCCAGAGCCAAAGGCCGCTTTGTAAAGAATATTTTTAGGCCCCAGGTCTGGTCACCAGCCGGGGTAAAGTGAGGAGCAGGTTCACAGCACTGGGTTTTAGGGAGTTGGCTATGACCGACGCGCAAGTTTTCACCATCCTGGCCATTGCCCTGGTGCCGGCCGTGATGGCCGCGCTCCTGGGATCCGCCTTGGCCCGCAGCTAGTTTCCATCTGGAATAAGGTTGCTCTGGATCCCTGGGCCTGTCCTACAGAGCAGGCCCTTTTGAGTTGAGGCGCAGAGGCCGCGCCTGGGGCTCTTTGCCATTGGCTAAAGTTGGATTAGAGAGACTACCGGCAGCCGACCCAGAAGCAACTTGAGCCAGGTGGATCTACAGCGGCTTCAGCGCGCCCTTTCTCTAGAGGCGGAGTTGGGATTTACCGACCTGCAGGGGCGAGAGCAGACCTTCTCCCAGTTTTTGCAGAGCGTGTTTGGCCAGGATCCCCCTGCGGGTTGGACGCTGGATGGAGAGGAGCGACGGCGGTGGAAAGAACTGGGATCCCGCTATCGCCTCTACCCCCAGTTGGAGCTGGCGGAGCGGCAGCACCTGGTGGCGGAAACCCGCCGCTGGCTGGATCGGCTGCGTCGTCAGCAAGAGCAAGCCCAATCTGGCCCACCCAGCCCTGCTTTGCCCCCGCCCAAGGGCCTCAGCTTGGAGCAGCCGCTGCAATTTCTCAAGGGCATTGGCCCCAAGTCGGCGGAGAAGCTGGCACAACTGGGCCTGCACACTGTGCGCGATGCCCTCTACTACTTCCCACGGGATCACCTGGACTATTCCCGCCGGGTGCTCATCCGCCAGGCCAAGGTGGGGGAGACCGTTACCCTGGTGGGGACGGTGAAAAGCTGCAGTTGCTTTACCAGCCCCAAAAACCCCTTGCTGACCATCTTGAACCTCAAGATTGCCGACAAAAGTGGCATAGTCACCCTCAGCCGCTTCTACAGCGGGCGGCAATTTGCCCAGCGCAGTTGGCAGGCGGCCCTGGAGCGGCAGTACCCCAAGGGGGCAGTGGTGGCGGCCAGCGGCCTGGTGAAAAAGGGCCGCTTGGGCCTGACGCTGGACAACCCGCAACTGGAGGTGCTGGGGGGAGAGGGCGAGGATCCGGAGAGATTGGGCAAGATTCTACCCGTTTACCCCCTTTCAGAAGGGATCCCCGCCGATCTGGTGCGCAAGGCCGTCCAGCTCGCCCTGCCGGCAGCTGCCTTGGTGGAGGATCCCTTGCCGGAGCCCCTGAAGCGGCAGTTGCAGCTGTTGGACTTGCCCCTTGCCCTGCAGCAGATCCACTTTCCCAAGACGCAAGAGCTGCTGGCCCAGGCCCGGCGGCGGCTGGTGTTCGATGAGTTCTTCTACCTGCAACTTAGCCTCTTGCAGCGGCGGCAGCGCTACCGCGCCCGGGCCCAAGCTGTCCCCCGCTACCAGCCGGCCAGAGGAGAGCTCTTGGACCGCTTCTACCAAATCCTGCCCTTCCAGCTGACCGCTGCCCAGCAGCGGGCCATTGACGAGATCCTGGCGGATCTGCGGGATCCCTTGCCCATGAACCGCCTGCTGCAGGGGGATGTGGGATCCGGCAAAACTGTGGTGGCGGTGGCGGCCTTGCTGGCGGCGATTCAATCCGGCTGGCAGGCGGCCCTCATGGCCCCCACCGAGGTCTTGGCCGAGCAGCACTACCGCAAGCTGGTGGAGTGGCTGAGCCAACTGCAAGTGCCCGTTGAACTCTTGACCGGCTCCACCCCCCCCGCCAAGCGGCGCGAGATCCTGCGGCAGTTGCAGACCGGGGAGCTGCCCCTAGTTGTTGGTACCCATGCCCTCATCCAGCCGGCGGTGCAGTTTCGCAACCTGGGCTTGGTGGTTATCGACGAGCAGCACCGCTTTGGCGTCGAACAGCGGGCTGCCCTGCAACAGAAAGGGGATCACCCCGATGTCCTGACCATGACGGCCACCCCCATCCCCCGCACCCTTACCCTGGCCCTGCACGGGGATCTGGATGTTACCCAAATTGACGAGTTGCCCCCGGGGCGCAAGCCGGTGCATACGGTGGTGGCTCGACCCGGGGATCGCCTGCAGGTGGTGCGGCTGATGGAGCGGGAAATTGCCCAGGGACGGCAGGCCTACGTGGTGCTGCCCCTGATTGAGGAGTCTGAGAAGCTGGATCTCAAGTCCGCCATTGAAGAGCACCAGCGCCTGCAGGAGAAGGTCTTCCCCCAGTTCCGGGTGGGCCTGCTGCACGGGCGCCTAACTAGCAGCGAGAAAGAGGCTGTCATCGAAGCCTTTCGCCGGCGGGAGCTGGATATCCTCGTCTCCACCACAGTGGTGGAAGTAGGGG
The DNA here is from genome assembly GCF_047502635.1 of Synechococcus sp. RC10B2. Taxonomy (NCBI): domain Bacteria; kingdom Bacillati; phylum Cyanobacteriota; class Cyanophyceae; order Synechococcales; family Synechococcaceae; genus Synechococcus; species Synechococcus sp. RC10B2. Next base: position 1,071 of record NZ_JANSHO010000016.1, on the reverse strand, counting down.
TGGATGTGCCCAACGCCTCGGTGATGCTGGTGGAGCATGCCGAGCGCTTTGGCCTCTCCCAGCTCCACCAACTGCGGGGGCGGGTGGGGCGGGGATCCGACCAGGCCTACTGCATTCTAATGACGGGATCCCAAAGCGAAGAGGCCCTGCGCCGGCTAAAAGTCCTGGAGCAGTCCCACGATGGCTTTTTCATTGCCGAGATGGACCTGCGCTTCCGCGGCCCTGGGGAGGTGATGGGCACCCGCCAGTCGGGGCTGCCCGACTTTGCCCTGGCCAGCCTCATGGACGACCAAGAGGTGCTGCAGTTGGCCCGCCAGGCGGCCGAGCAGCTCATTGCCCAAGACCCGGAGCTGCAGCAGTGGCCCCGCCTGCGCCGCATACTGGAAGAACGCCAGGCCCGCCTGTTGGGGCCGGCTTTGTTGACGTGACATACTCCCGTCCCTCACCCTAAAGCGCTCCGCGCCGCTGACGCGAACGGGTAGAGGGCGGGCTTCTCGGTGACTCCTGCTACCGCATAGGACGTTTTCCGAGCTTTAAGAACAGGATGCCCCACCGCTCTGGATTTGATTACCCTTGCCGAGTTGTGGTCCCGTGACAGCCTTAGCCCACAGTAGGGGCAATCGTGCCACCTTTCGTGGAGTTTTTTGGGAACCACCTGACCACACCCGGAACACTCTTGACTTGTGCCGTTTGGATTCACTGCAATCGTTAACAGCCCAGCTCTTTCAGCCTTGACCTTAAGGATTTGCAGGAATTGTCCCCACCCGGCATCATAAATAAATAGACTTGGCTAGTCTGGTTCTAGCCAGACCCCCAATAGTAAGCGCCTCATGAGCAATGTGCTTCCCCCTACTTAACAACTCCTTTGCCGTCTTGTAGTGAAAATCTTTGCGCTGGTTGGCTACCTTCTGGTGCGCTTTGGACAACCTCTTTACCGCTTTCTTGTAGCGGTTTGACCCTTTCTTTTTCCGGGATACGGCCCTTTGCAACCGCCTCAGCTTCTTCTCCGTCCGGCGATACAGCCTGTTAAGGGCTCAAGGGGTACAATAGCAGCACTTAGCAAACCAACTT
>NZ_JANSHO010000015.1:0-24767 GCF_047502635.1 Synechococcus sp. RC10B2 | reverse complement strand
CTTCCCTCAGATGAAGCAGGACTGCATTCGAGGGCAGTTTATCCATCTGCCCAAGATTGGGCCGGTCAAGCTGGTCCAACACCGTCCTTTGCCTGAGGGGTTTGTTATCAAAACGGCCACCATCACCCGCAAGGTGGATGGGTGGTACGTCACCTTGAGTTTGCAGGATTCGTCTGTCCCGGAATGGAGCCCTGACACGCCAACGTGGGAAAACACGATGGGGATAGACCTGGGGCTAAGCTCTTTCTTGGTCACCGATGAGGGTGAGGTTATCGAGGTTCCTCAGTATTACCGTAAAGCGCAAAAGCCCCTCAAGCGGCTGCAACGGTCTGTATCGCGCAAGCAGAAGGGGTCAAACCGCTACCAGAAAGCGGTCAAGAGGTTGAGCAAGGCACATCAGAAAGTAGCCAACCAGCGCCGGGATTTCCACCACAAAGTTGCTCATCAGCTTTTGCAAAAAGGGAGACACATAGCCCATGAGGCATTGAACATCAAAGGTCTGGCAAGGACAAGGTTGGCCAAATCTATCCATGACGCCGGTTGGGGTGAGTTCCTGCAAATTTTGGCAGCCAAGGCTGAAAGAGCTGGGCTGTTGACGATTGCAGGGGATCCCCGCGGCAGCAGTCAAGGGTGCTCGGGGTGTGGTCGAGATGTGCCCAAAAAGCTGCATGAGCGGTGGCACGATTGTCCGCACTGTGGGTTGAGGATTGGCAGGGATCACAACTCGGCGAGGGTCATCAAATCCAGAGCGGTGGGGCGTCCCGTTCTTCAAGCTCAGGAAATGTCCTGCCATTGGGCAGGAGTCACTGTTGGCGAAGCGTGGCGTAAGCCATGAAGCCTGCACTCTATGCGTCAGCATGAGTGCGGGAGTACGTCACGGTTTCACGGTTTGTCTTCTGGCTCTGTGGGTTACTATGTCCTCTGATGTCTCTCCTCCACCTCTTCTCTCGGCTGAAGCAGCTGCCCAGTTGGCAACCGCTCCCCCCGTCTTCACCACGGATCAAATCCTGGAGATCCTGCCCCATCGCTACCCTTTTTTGCTGGTGGATCGCGTGGTGGAGTATCAACCAGGGCAACGGGCGGTGGGCCTGAAAAACGTCACCTTCAACGAGCCCTTTTTCCAGGGGCACTTCCCCAACCGACCGATCATGCCCGGCGTTCTGATCGTCGAGGCCATGGCGCAGTTGGGGGGGATCGTGTTGACCAAGTTGCCGGATGTGGCTGGGCGGTTGGCTCTCTTTGCCGGCATCGATGGCGTTCGCTTCCGCCGCCCCGTGCTGCCGGGGGATCAGTTGCTGCTGTCAGCCAATTTGCTCACCATCCGGCAAAAACGCATCGGCAAGATGTTTTGTCGGGCCCAGGTGGGGGGACAGTTGGTGACCGAAGGGGAGCTGATGTTCTCCCTGGTGGATTGATGGGCCAACAGCGGCCAGCAGCGGGGCCTTTGGCGCTCCGCAACCGCGGGGCAAGTGGGGGGTGGCCATCTGTTTTCCCCATCGAGGAGGAGCCCAGCGGAGGCAACTTGGCGTGGAAAGACCCTGCTAAAGTGTTGGGATAGGGGCATGTCAAGTGCTGCTTTCACCTCCCGGTCGGAGTTTCACAGCAGAGCGGTGGAGGATTGTGCCCTCCCCAAGCAAGCCCTAATCGCAGGGTTGGGAGCGTAGCTACATTTGCTGGCTAGGTTAGAAATGAGTTCGTTGGCTTCAGCGGGATCCACTCCCAACTCCTCTGTTCGGATTCATCCCACAGCGGTGATCCATCCGAAGGCTGAGTTGCACGAGACGGTACAAGTTGGCCCCTATGCGGTTATCGGCGAGCATGTGCGCATTGGCGCCCGTACGGTGGTGGGGGCCCACGTGGTGATCGATGGTTGGACAGATATTGGCGAGGACAACCAGATTTTTCCGGGGGCGGTGCTGGGCACGGAGCCTCAGGATCTGAAGTACAGCGGCGCGCCCTCTCAGGTGGTGATCGGCAAGGGCAACCGCATCCGCGAGTTCGTCACCATCAACCGAGCCACCAATGAAGGGGAAGCGACGGTGGTCGGCGATCACAACCTGCTGATGGCCTACGTCCACGTCGCCCACAACTGCGTCATCGAAAATCAGGTGGTGATCACCAACGCTGTCTCCCTGGCTGGCCACATTCACATTGAGTCGCAGGCGCGCATCGGCGGCATGGTCGGGATCCACCAGTTTACCCGTGTGGGGCGCCTGGCTATGGTGGGGGCCATGAGCCGGGTGGATCGCGACGTGCCGCCTTACATGTTGGTGGAGGGGCACCCGGCCCGCATCCGGGGCCTTAACTTGGTGGGGTTGCGGCGAGCCAAGGGGATGGAGGGATCCCTGGCGGCCTTGCGGCAGGCCTACCGGCTCCTCTACCGTTCCGGTTTGCCCCTGGAAAAAGCGCTGCAAACGCTGCGGGAGAGTCTGCGAAGCGAGGGGGGCTCTAGCATCTTCTCCCTGCAGGGGAAAGAGCTGGTGGACGAGACGGGATCCCTGCTCCATCTGCTGCAATTTTTGGAAGATTCCCTTTCCCAACCCCAACGGCGCGGCCCTCTGCCGGCCTTGCGCCGCAGCAGAGAAGAGGACGACCTGTGAGCCATCTGTTTATCTGCACCGGAGAAGTCTCCGGGGATCTGCAGGCCGGCCATCTCATCCGCGAGTTGCTGCGCCAACGCCCGCACCTACGCATCACGGCAGTTGGGGGAGAGGAGATGGCCGCTGCGGGGGCCAATCTGTTGCACCGCACCACGGAGATCAGCTCTATCGGCATTCTGGAGGCTCTCCCCTTCGTCGGCCCTGCCCTATGGACGGAGTGGAAGATCCGCCGCTTCCTGGCGCAAGACCCGCCTGATTTGGCCATCCTGGTGGATTACATCGGCATCAATAGCCGCATCGCCCGCCTGTTGCAGCGGCGACGCATCCCTGCCGTTTACTACATTGCCCCCCAAGAATGGGTGTGGTCGCCCAACAGCCGCCTCACTTACCGGCTAGCCCAGCAGATGCGACTGATGGTGGCGATTTTCCCTGAAGAAGCCCGCTACTACGCCGCAGCAGGTGCCCAGGTTTGCTATGTGGGCCACCCCCTGCTGGATATTTTGGCGAGTGTACCCGGTCGCGCTCAGGCCAGGGCTGAGTTAGGGATCCCTGAGGAAGCGATGGTGGTGGCGCTGCTGCCGGCCTCCCGCCGCCAGGAGCTGCGCTCGGTTTTGCCCATCTTGCTCCAGGCAGCGCGGCTGTTGCGGGCTCGCCTGCCCCAGGTGCGGTTTTGGGCGCCGCTGGCCTCGCCCCGCTTTGCCGCCCCGATTGCCCAAGCCGCCCGCCGCTATGGGCTGGAGGATCTCACCCTTCTCTTGCCTCGCCCTTCGCCTCCGAAGGCGCATCACCTGCTGTTGGCGGCCGCCGACCTGGTGCTGGCCAAGTCGGGAACTGTCAACCTGGAGGCGGCCATTTTGGGGATCCCGCAGGTGGTGATCTACCGCCTCAACCCAATTACCTTTTGGCTGGCCCGCCATTGGCTGAAGGTGTCGGTGCCCTTTATGTCTCCCCCCAACTTGGTGCTGATGCGCCCCATTGTGCCGGAACTCCTCCAGGAGGAGGCCCAGCCAGAGCGAGTCGCCCAACTGGCCTTGGAGCTGCTGACTCGGCCCGAGCGCCGCACCCAACTGCAGGCTGACTACGCCGCCATGCGGGCAGCTCTAGGGGAGCCGGGAGTTCTGGCCCGTGCGGCCAAGGCCATCCTGGAAGTGCTCGACAGCGAAACTCGCCCTAAGGGAGATCCCTGAGGCTAGCCTGTCGAGAGAATGGCATCCAAGAGGGGATCCGCCCCAAAGCGCACCACGTCGGTACAGGGCCGCCCGGTCTCCACTTCCACCTGGCGGATCTGGGCCAGGGCGGCTTCCTCCTCCCAACCGAAGGTATTGAGGGCCACCCCCACCACCGGCACGGGGGCAAAGGCGCCGGCAGCTCTGGCCACCTGTTCGTACAGCTCGATGACCTTACGCAGGGGAGGGATGGGTACGTAGTCCATCCCTTTGATGTGGGTTTGCCCAGCTCGGTGGACCAAGATCAAGTGGGTGGGCTGGGATCCCCGCAACAGGGGCAGGGTTGCTGTAGAGGCGGGGTTGAGCAGGGATCCCTGACCTTCGATGTGCAGGATGTCGTGGTCAAATCCATAGCGCAACACCAGTTGCTCCACAGCGCCGCTGGCGTAGTCCACCCGCACCGCATCCAGGGGTATCCCATCGCCGCTGATGAGGATCCCGGTTTGTCCGGTGGCCAAAAAGCGGGAGCGCAGGCCGCGCTTCAGGCTGGCCCGGTGCAGTTCCAGGCTGGTGGACATTTTGCCCACGGCCATATCGGTGCCCACCGTCAGTACCCGCCGACAGGGGAGAGAGCGAGCTAGGCCCCTCCCTACTCCCAGACCAGGGGGTTCGCGGCGAATGTCCCAGATCCAGGCTCCCGGCTGCAGCCACTGCCGCAACTGGGCATCTTCCGCTAGGGGGGTGTGCAGCCCGTTTGCTAAAGACAAGCCGGCTTGCAGGGCTTGGCAGAGCTCCTCCCGCCACTCAGGGGGCAACTGGCCGCCGGAAGGAGCGATCCCAATCACCAACACCTCGGGGCCGTAAACCAGCGCCTCTTGCACCGAGGCTACGATGGGAATGTCTTTGGCAATGCCCGTGAGTTGGGCCAGGGATCCCCCCGCCTGCTCCCGGTCGATCACCGCCACCACCGGGAAGGAGCCGTAGCGCAGCAGCCCCAGCCCCGTTTTCCCATGCTCCCCCAGCAATCCCCCGTGGAGCAGGATGGCCACGCGACTTTCGCTGGACAGGGATCCTGGCTTTCCCATCATTCCTCCCTCAGCTCTACCCCCAAGCCCGGTCGGTCGGTGGGGAGCAGGCAGCCGTCCTGCAGGATGGCCCCGGCAAAGGGATCGTCGACGAGATTGAGGTGGCTGTCTAAGTCCACGTAGTCCGCTAGCGGCGCCAAGTGGGCCGCTGCCGTGTTGCCCAAAGCGGTGTTGCTGTAGCAGCCCAGCATTACCTGTAGCCCATGGGCTCTGGCTATGTGGATCATGCGCCAGGCTTCGCTAAGGCCGCCGCACTTCATCAGCTTGATGTTGATGCCGTGCACCCGATCCACCAGGGCGGGAATATCGCGGCTGTCGAAACAACTCTCATCCACGAAGATGGGCAGCTTCGACTCGTGCCACAGGGTGATTAGCTTCGCCTCCTGGCCCCTCTCCAGGGGCTGCTCCAAGTAGCTCACCCCCTGCCCCGCCAGCCAATTGCTCATGCTCAGGCTTTGCTCCAGTGTCCAAGCCCCATTGGCATCCACCGTAATCAGGGATCCCAGCGGGATCACCTCTTGTACAGCAATCAGCATGTTCTGATCCGCCATCAGCCCCGAGTCGCTGCCCAGCTTGATCTTAAAGGCCCGCGCTTGGGTCTGTTCCATCCAGGCCAAGGCGCGCTGGCGGGCCGCCTGCGGGGTGGAGATGCCGATCGTCATTGTCGTGGGCGGAATGCGAGAGCGATCCAGCCCCCACACCTGCCACAGGGGCATCCCCAGACGTTTGCCCATCCAATCGTGCAGGGCCATATCCACCGCTGCCCGCGCTGCCGAAGGGATCCCGGCCTGCAGCAGTTCCGCCTCGACGGCCTGCCGCTCCCAGGGGGAATAGCGGCGTAGGATCCCTTTAGCCACCTCCAAACCCACCAAGATATCCTCCAAAGACTGGTGGCAGTCCTCGCTCACCGAGAAAGGACAGGCCTCCCCCCAGCCCTCGATCCCCTCCTCTTCGATCCGCACCCAGGCCAGCGTGGCCTCGGTATAGGTGCCGCGGCTGAGGGTGAGGGCATAGCGCTTGTGAACGGTAAAGGGTTCGACGTAGAGCCGCATGGGCAGTTGCAGCGAGGTAATCCTGAACAAGTTGGGCCGACTCCGTCCCTTTGAGCTTAGCTTGTCCCCCGAATTTCCCATCAGCTTGGCGTTGCCCGCCCTATTTTCGACCGATCTCAGCCATTGGCAGAAGCTGTCTCGAGAAAGGGGACAAGTTAGCAGGCTTCTCCCGTCGGAAAGGCTCGCAAGCCGCCGGCCTGCTCCCCATCTTAAGCTGATCCCTCTCTGGAAGCAGGCCCCCAACCGGCCCCGTGGATCCGGCGAAGATCCCGGCCTGACCAGACAGGCGTCACCACCCTGCCGGAACTAGGAAGGGGGATTTAAGTTTCAACCAAGTTGGGGCATAGTAAGGCCATGGGCAGCGCCCTTTGGGACGCGCAGGCCTGCATGTCCCCACCGTTGATCCCTGCGGTTAACTGCAGTCATTATGTGAATACATCCTGGGTGGCCCGGCAGCATGAATGACCTTCCTACTCCTCTAACCCGTCGCAGCGTTGCGGCCAGCAAAGCCCTGGCCATTGCCAACGTCAGCATCACTCCTTTCGGCCGCAAGCTCAAAGAGCTGGGCTTTGCCGACGATAAGCAAATCCAGGACATCCAAAACGCCCTCAAAGCCGATCGCGAAGGGGGCAGCAAGGCCCTAGCCATGGTGGTCAAAGAGATTGTCGGCAAAGAGATCACCCCTGACCTGGAGCGGGCCTACAAGCGGCAGCAGCTCTTTGAGCTGAAAATCATCTACGGGATCCCCCCCCTCGACATCGATTTGGAGCCGGTGGAGATCTCGGAGATGATCGGGCTCATCGACTCGCTCTTGCCTCTCGACATCTGCAACCGCTACAAGTTCTTGCCCATCCGCCGCCAAGACAACCAAGTGCTGGTGGCGATGGTCAGGCCGGACAACCTGCAGGCGCTGGACGACATCCAGCGGCGCTTCCGCATCCAGGGGCTGAAGCTGCAGCGGCGGGTCTTCACCCAGCGGGATTTCGAGACCCTGATCAACCGCTACATGGATGCACAGGCGGAACTGCTGGCTGTCAAGGGGATCAACGACACAGATGTCGCCAGCCAAGTTGCCCCCCAAGAGGAAGAAGAGGTGGTGGTCAACATCGCCGAGCTCGATCTGGACAGCATCGAGGATGTCGCCGTCGATGAGGCTGGCGAGGGATCCCTGGAGCAGCAGGTCAAATCGGCAGATGATGCCCCGATTATTAAACTGTCCAACCAGATCCTGGTCAAGGCCCTGCAGGACGGGGCGTCCGACATCCACATCGAGCCACAAGAAGAATACCTGCGCATCCGCTTCCGCAAAGATGGGGTGTTGCGGCAGGCTTTTGAAAACTTTCCCAAGAAGATCGTCCCTGCCCTTACCGCTCGCTTCAAAATCATGTCCAATTTGAACATTGCCGAGCGGCGCATGCCCCAGGACGGGCGGATTCGCCGCGTCTTCAAGGGGCGCAAGGTGGACTTCCGGGTCAGCACCCTGCCCTCCCGCTACGGGGAGAAGATCGTGCTGCGGGTTCTGGACAACTCCGCCACCCAGCTCGGCCTGGACAAGCTGATCACCGACCCAGAGACCCTGGCCAGCTTCAAGGAGGTTGTCAGGCGACCCTTTGGCCTGATCTTGGTAACCGGGCCCACCGGATCCGGGAAAACCACCACCCTCTACTCGGCGCTGGCAGAAGTGAACGATCCCGGCATCAACATCAGCACCGCCGAGGATCCCATCGAATACTCGCTGCCGGGGATCACCCAAGTGCAGGTGATCCGAGAAAAGGGCATGGACTTTGCCATGATCCTGCGCGCCTTCTTGCGGCAAGACCCGGATGTGATCCTGGTGGGGGAAACCCGCGACCACGAGACGGCCAAAACCGCCATCGAAGCCTCCCTCACGGGCCACTTGGTGTTGACCACGCTGCACACCAACGATGCCCCCGGTGCCATCGCCCGTCTGACGGAGATGGGGATCGAGCCATTTATGATCTCCAGCTCGTTGCTGGGGGTGTTGGCCCAGCGCTTGATGCGCCGGGTGTGTACCGAATGTCGGATCCCGTACCACCCCACATCCGAGGAGTTGGCCCGCTATGGCCTCAGCCTCAGCGGCGACGGCGAACAGCTCACCTTCTACAAAGCCAACAAGCTCTCCCCCAAAGAGATCGAGCAGCGCAAAGCCACCGGCAAGCCCATCTGCGAGAAATGTGGGGGCGTGGGCTACAAAGGCCGCGTGGGGGTGTACGAGTTCATGCGCATGAACGACCGCCTGGCCGAGTTGATCAACAAGGGGGCTCCCACGGAGGTCATCAAGGAAGCCGCTGTCGAAAGCGGCATGAAAACCCTGCTCGCCTACAGCTTGATGCTGGTAAAGCAGGGCCTGACCACGCTGGAGGAGGTAGATCGGGTTATCCTCACCGACAAGGGTTTGGAAACGGAGCTGAAGGCCCGTGCCAAGGCCCTTAGCACCTGCCGCAACTGTGGCGCCGCCCTGCAGGTAGACTGGATGGATTGCCCCTACTGCCTGACGCCGAAGTTTTAGGCAAGGCGCCTGGCTCTTGACGCCGCCAAGGTGCTGATTATAACAGTCCTATACGAGTCCTGGAGGGTTGCCTCTAGCCCGGCTTTAGAAGGGTTTTTCATCGACAACTCCTAGGTCGAACCCAGCCTGACTCAGCTTACCGATTGGAGACACCAGCCCTATGCCACAACTCATGATCGAAGACCTGATGGAAGAAATCGTCCGCAGGGGCGGTTCTGACATCCACATCTCAGCCGGTTTGCCCCCCTATTTCCGCATCAATGGCGAACTCCAGCCAACCGAGCACGAGCCCCTCACCCCTGAGGAGGTGCAGCGGCTCATTTTCAGCATGTTGAACAACACCCAGCGCAAACACCTGGAGCAGAACTGGGAGTTGGACTGCTCCTACGGCGTGCGCGGGATCGGGCGCTTCCGCGTCAACGTCTACCGGGATCGCGGCACCTACGCCTGCGCCATGCGGGCGCTGGCCTCTGAGATCCCCAACATCGACAAGCTGGGCCTGCCGGATGTGTGTAAGGAGATGGCCCGTCTGCCTCGGGGCCTGGTGTTGGTGACCGGCCCGACGGGATCCGGCAAGTCCACCACTTTGGCCGCTATCATCGACTTCATCAACCGCGAGCGGGCCGAGCACATCCTCACCATCGAGGATCCCATCGAGTACATCTACACTCCCATCCGCAGCATCATCCACCAGCGGCAGTTGGGCGAAGACACCAAGAGCTTTGCCAATGCCCTGCGGGCGGCGATGCGGGAAGATCCGGATGTGATCCTGATCGGGGAGATGCGGGATCTGGAAACCATCCAGTTGGCCATCACCGCCGCCGAGACCGGCCACCTCTGCTTTGCCACGGTCCACACCAGCTCTGCCGCCCAGACGGTGGATCGCCTGGTGGACGTGTTCCCGCCGGAGCAGCAGCAGCAGATCCGCGTGCAGCTCTCCAACTCCCTCAAGGCCGTCTTCTCGCAAACTTTGGCCCGCCGCCTCAACCCCAAGCCGGGAGAGCCCGGGCGGGTGCTGGTGCAAGAGATCATGGTGGTGACGCCGGCCATTGCCAACCTGATTCGGGAGGGAAAGACCGCCCAGATCTACTCGGCCATCCAGACGGGCGGCAAGCAGGGCATGAAGACCCTGGAGCAGGATCTGGCCAACCTCTACCTGCAGGGCAAGATTGACTTCGAGACGGCCATGTCCAAGACCTCTCGCCCTGAGGAGTTGCAGCGGCTGTTGGGCAACGTTGCCGGGCCCTCGCCAGCCGCGGCAGCTCAACACCAGCGTCCAGCGGGGGTTGCCGTCCGTCGTTGAGCCGCAGCGCCGCGTCCCGGGGTGAGGTCTTCTTGCCGATCTCTGGCCGCCGCCTCAATTTGTGGCTAAGCTCTAGCTGAGAAAGTTAGTTGCCCAAAGTTCGGGGGCTGGATCCCACAACTCGAACCCTCTCATCATGAGTTTGAATCGGGGGTAAGCTATGCCGCGCTACAAGGTTCGGGGGTTAAAGGCCGGTCAGCCGGTACGCCTGACGGTGGTGGCCAACAACTTGACCGAGGCGCGTGCACGGCTGCGCCGAGAGGGCGTTTTTGCCAAGCCAGAGGACATTCAGGAAGAAAAGCCCTTTTTCTCGCTGGAGACCTCTTTTGATTTCTCGATGCTGGGATCCATCGACATTCGGGACAAGGCGGTGTTCTCGCGGCAATTTGCTGCCCTGATCAACGCCGGCGTGTCGATGGTGCGCTCCCTCACCATCATGGAGGAGCAAACCGGCAACCCCAAGCTCAAAAAATACCTGCGGGCGATTCGGGCGGAGGTGGAGGCGGGGAAAAACCTCTCCGATTCCATCCGCCCCTATCCGGATGCCTTCGACGGCCTCTACTGCAGCATGGTGCAGGCGGGGGAGGTGGGCGGCGTGCTGGACGAGGTGCTCAACCGCTTGGCCAAGCTGCTGGAGGACATGGATCGCCTGCAGAAGCAAATTAAATCGGCCATGACCTACCCGGTGGTGGTGACCATCTTGGCCGTCTTAATCTTTTTGGGCATGGTGCTGTTTATCTTGCCCACTTTTGAGAGCATCTACAACGACTTGGGGGGTGAGCTGCCCGCCTTTACCCAGTTTTTCATCAACATCAGCAAGTTCCTGCGCACGCCCCAGTACAGCTTGGGCCTGGTGGGCTTTCTGGTGGCGGTCTTCTTTGCCTTCCGCCGCTTTTATCGCACCCCCGCCGGCAAGGAGACCATCGACGCGCTGGCCCTCAAGCTGCCCATTTTCGGGGATCTGATCCAGAAGTCGGCGGTGGCCCGTTTTTGCCGCACCTTTGGGGCCTTGACCCGCTCTGGGGTGCCGGTGCTGACTTCGTTGGAAATTGTGCGCGACACTTCCGGCAACCAGGTGGTGGCCAACGCCATCGACGCCGCCCGCCAATCCATCTCGGAAGGGGGCCAGATCGCCCCGGCCCTGGATAAGGCCAAGGTCTTCCCGATCATGGCCATCCAGATGATCAGCGTGGGCGAAGAGACGGGGGAGCTGGATGCCATGCTGATGAAGACGGCGGACTTCTACGAGCTGGAGGTGGAGGAGGCGGTGCGCGCCCTCACCAGCCTGCTGGAGCCGCTGATGATCGTGATCTTGGGGGGGATGGTGGGCTGCATCATCGTGGCCATGTACCTGCCGATGTTCAACGTGTTCGAGCTGGTGAAGTAGCGACCCCGTCCCCAGGGCAACCAGGACACATAGGAAGGAGGAAGGGATCCCATGCTGCGGCGCTGGTTGGTGGCCCTGGGGGTGTTCTTGGCCGTGGGGCTGGCGGTTTTGCTGTCGGAGCCGCCGACGGGATCCCTGACGGGGCGGGTGGAGCTGCCGGCAGGGGTGGCGCCGGGGAACGTCCAGGTGATTGCCGCCGGCCCGGTGAGCCGCAGCGTCAGCCCGTCTGCGGAGGGCGAGTATCGCTTGGATCAATTGCCCGTTGGGGAATACCGGGTGACGGTGCGGGGATCCGGCCTGGAAACCGTCTTCAGCGAGAGGCCTGTGCAGGTGCGGGAAGGGTCAGTAGCTTCTGCTCCTCTCCTGCGCCCGCAGCTTCTGCCCCCCAGCCTCTACCTCTACAGCACCAGCCAGGTGTTCACGACCGCCGAGCCGGCGCGGCTGGAGTGGAGGGCCAGTGGCTTGAGGGCGGTGCAGTTTGCCGTTTACCGCTTTTCCCTGGCCGATCTGGAGGGATCCCCTCGCTTGCGGAGTTTGGCCCTCGGCTACGGATCCCTGGATCCGGATTTGTATTCCACCCTGCGAGGAGAGCTGCTGCGCCGTTGGCAGCAGCCGCTGGGGGGAGAAGAGGTGACCCGCACCTTGGATCTGGGGATCCTGCCGCCGGGGGCCTACTGGCTGGAGGCGGAAGGACAGGAGCCGCTGAACCCGAGTGCACCTTTGCCCCGTTCTGAGGAGTGGCTTTTGGTAAGCGACCTGGGCCTAATCCAGAAACAGGATGCCAGCCAGTTGGTGGTGCAGGCGGTGCATTTGCAGGAATTGCGTCCTCTGCCGGGGATCCAGATCCAAGTTTTTGGGGAGTGGGGGGATCCCTTGACGGCCACCACCGACGAGGAGGGGCTGGCCCAGTTTAGCTTGCCGGCGGGGGAGAGATCCTCGTTGGTGGTCTATGGCCGCAGCGCCGACAACACGTTGCAGGTTTTGTCCCGCAGCTACACCTACGGCTGGAACCAGCCGTACCGCATCTACGCCTACCCAGACCGCCCCCTCTACCGCCCCGGCCAGACGGTCTATTTTCGCGCCCTGGTGCGGGAGCAAGGCCGCCTCACCCCGCCCCCGGCAGGCCAGCCGCTGCAAGTAACCCTCGCCGCTCCCAACGGCGATGTGCTGGAGGAGCAGACCCTGGCCACCAACGCTTTCGGCAGCGTCCACGGGCAGTTTCAATTGCCGGAAGAAACCCCCCTGGGCAGCTACAGCCTAGAGTGGCAGTTCCAGGGATCCAGCCGCGAGTCCACCGACTTTGGGGTGGCAGCCTACCGCAAACCGGAGTTTGAGGTGACGGTGGTGCCCGACCGGCCTTGGCTGGTGCGGGGGGGATCCCTGAAGGTGCAGGTGGAGGCCGAGTATCTTTTCGGCGCGCCGGTGGCCGCTGCCCAGCTCCGCTACCGAGTTTACAGCAGCCCCGACTGGAGCCTGCGCTATGGGCTGTTGCCCCGTTCTGCCGAGGAAGACTATTTCGCCGACGACCTGGGAGAGGAGCAGGGCTACTACGGCGGCTACGGCCAGTTGGTGGCGGAAGGAGAAGGGGTGACGGATGCCCAAGGGCGGGCGGAGTTTCGCCTGGATCGCCTGCTGCAGGATCTCAACTGGGAAGAAGACAGCTACTGGGGCCCCCAAGAGGTGCAGCAACTGCGCATCGAGGTGGAGGTGACCGATATCAGCCGCCGGACGGTAACAAGATCGGCGCGGGCCTGGGTCACGGCTGGCGAATTTGCTCTGTTTGCGGAAGTGAACCGCCATCTGCCGGCTCCGGGGGATACCCTCACCTACCGGCTGCAAGCCCGCGATTACGATGGCCGCCCCGTCAGCACCGCCGGGGAGCTGAGCCTGGAGCGCTGGCGCTGGGATCCCAAGAGCAGCGCCTACCGACGGCAAGCCACCCTGGTGCGGCAACCTTTTCAAGTCGTCAACGGCGAGGGCAGCCTAGTTCTGCGCCTGCCCGCCGACCTGCAGCCGGGAGGCTACCGGGTGCGGCTGACGGCCCAGGATCCCCGCCGCCGTCGCGTGCAGGAGGTCGCCTCTCTCTGGGTGGTGGAGCCGGGCAGCCCCCTGCAAAGCTGGGGATCCCTGCCCAGCCTGGAGGTGGTGGCGGATCGCCAGATCTACGAAGTGGGGGAAGAGGCCCAGATCCTGATCGCCTCGCCGCTGCCGGATCTGCCGGTGCTGGTGGGCCTGGAGGGATCCCGGCTGCACCAGGTACAACTGCTGCGCCTGCAGGGGCATACGGCCACCCTGCGCCTGCCCATCCGGGAGGAGTATCGCCCCAACCTCTACGTCACCGCCACTGTCGTTGGCCCAGAGCGGCGGCTGTACCAGAACGAGGCGCTGCTGCGGGTCTCGCCGCTGGATCGCTTTTTGCAGGTGGAGCTGCAGACGGATAAGCCCACCTACCAGCCGGGGGAGACGGCCCGAATTCAAATCCGCACCCGCAATGCCCAAGGGCAGCCGGTCAGCGCCGAGGTGGGGCTGGGGATCGTGGACAATGCCCTCTACCTGCTCCGGCCCGACTTTACCCCCGATATCCGCCGCTTCTTCTACGGGCGCCAGGACAACCAAGTCACCACCACCACCTCTTTCCCGCAACAATATCCCGGCGGCGCCGACAAGCTGGCCGGCCAGGTGCGGGAAGACTTTCGCGACACGGCTGCCTGGTTCCCGGATCTGGTTACCGACGCCGATGGCCTGGCCCAGGTAGAGGTGCGCTGGCCGGATAACCTGACCACCTGGCGCTTGACTGCCCGCGCCGCCACCGCCGACACCCAGGTGGGATCCGCCCTGGCCAGCGTCGCCGTCAGCAAAGACCTCTTGGTGCGCCTGGCCACCCCTCGCTTTTTCCAGGTGGGGGATCAACTCACCTTGGCCGCTGTTGTGCAAAATCGCACCACAAAAGCCCAGGCGGTGGAGGTGGGGCTGGAAGTGCCCGCCAACTTGGCGTTGCAAGGCCCGGATCGACAACGCCTTACCGTGCCGGCCCAGAGGGCGGAGCGGGTGGAATGGCCCCTACGGGTGCTGGGGGCCGGCGAGACCCCCCTGCGGGTTTGGGCACAAGGGGAGGGGCTGCAGGATGCGCTGCAACTGCGGATCCCCAGTCAGCCCTTAGGGGCAGTGCACCGCTTCTTCCAAACGGGGCGGCTGCAGGAGGATGGCCTTGAGCTGCCTTTGGATTGGCCGGCCACCTGGGTGCCGGGATCCCGACACCTGCATCTGGAACTGGCCGCCAGCCCCGCAGCGGAGCTGTTGGGGCCCTTGGACTACCTGGTGCAGTTCCCCTACGGTTGCACCGAGCAGACTTTGAGCCGCTTTTTGCCCGCCTTGGCGGTGGCCCAGGCCGGCGAGCAGTTGGGCCTCAGCTTGCGCTTGCCCACCCTGGAGCGGCTGCCGCGGGTGGTTCGGGCCGGCCTGCAGCGGCTGGAGGAATCCCAGAACTACGACGGCGGCTGGGGCTGGTGGGCCTACGACACCAGCAACCCCTACCTGACCGCCTACATCCTGCAGGGCTATCATCTCGCCCAGGCCGCCGGCTACGCCCTCAAGGAGTGGCGGGTGCGGCGGGCTTTGGAGTATCTGGCTGGGCAGCCGTTCCAACGCCTCTCCCCCGATCTGCGGGCCTTTGTGGCCTACAGCCTGGCCCTCTGGGATCCGGCGCTGGTGACTGCCGAGCTGCCGCCGCCGCCGCAGCTTTCCACCTTTGGCCTGGCCTACCGCGGCCTGGCCGCCCTGCAACGGGGCCAGCGGGATCTCGCCCAGGCGGCTCTGGAGGAAGGTCTGCAACGGCGACAAAGGGATCCCCAGGGCCGCTGGTTTATTCCTGCCGCCTCCGCTCCGCCAGCCGGGGAACGCCCCACCTACGACGACCTGGAGGTGGCCGGGCCCCTCCTGCAACTGGCCGTGCGCCTCCAGGATGGCCGCGCCGGGGAGATCGCCACCGCCCTTCTCCAGCAACGGCAGGACAACCGCTGGCGCACCACCAAAGCCACCGCCGACGCCCTCCTGGGCCTGGTGGCCCACTACCAAGCCCAGCAACAGCAACAGCCTGGCCCCCGCCAGGTGCGGGTGCAAGATGGGGTAAGCGGGGCGCAACTGGCCCAGTGGCAGGCCGGTCCTCAGGATCCTCGCCAGGTGCTGGACTGGGACGACGCCGAAGTGAGTAACCTGCGCCGCCTGCGCCTGGAAAAATCCGGCCCCGGCCCCCTCTACTACAGCCTGCGGGGAGAGGCCTTTCTGCCGGAGCTGCCGCCCCCCGACAGCCAGGGCTTCACGGTGAGCCGCCGCTACTTCCGCCTACAGCCCCAGCCCCAAGCCAATGGCGAGATCCGCTACCGGGAACAGCTCCTGCGCCCCGGCGAGGCGGTGCGGGCGGGCGAGGTGCTCCTGGCCCGGCTGACGGTGGAAGCTGAGCGGGATAGCCACTACGTGGTGATCGAGGATCCCTTGCCCAGCGGCGCCGAGATCACCTCCCGGGATCCGCGAGGGCTTGCCGCCGACTACTGGTGGGACTGGTTTTGGGCCCATCAAGAGAACCGGGACGACCGGGTGGCCTTCTTCAGCACCGAGCTCAAGCGGGGCCGCCACGAGTTCGTCTACCTCTTCCGTCCCGAGATCCCTGGCCAATTCCAGGTGGCCCCTGCCCTTGTCGAGGAGATGTACGATCCCAGCCGCTATGGCCGCAGCGCTGGCCAGGCGCTCAAAGTCCTGCCCTGAGCTTGAAGCTGCCCAGGGATCCTCCCTAGAGGCCCCAACGATGAGATAGTAGAGGGGCGAGCAGAGTTGGGCAGCCTATGATCCTGCGCACCGTGGCCACCATCCCTTTTCCCGACCAAAAGCCGGGCACCTCCGGCCTGCGCAAGCCGGTGCAGGTGTTCCAGCAGCCCCACTACCTGGAGAACTTCATCCAATCCACCTTTGACGTCCTCGAGGGATCCGCCGGCCAAACCCTGGTGGTGGGCGGAGACGGCCGCTACTACAACCGGGAAGCCATCCAGATCCTGCTCAAGATGGCAGCAGCCAACGGCATCGGGCGAGTACTGCTGGGCCGGGGGGGGATCCTCTCCACGCCAGCGGTTTCCTGCTTAATTCGCAAATACGGGGCCTACGGCGGCATCATCCTCTCCGCCAGCCACAACCCCGGCGGCCCCCAGGGAGACTTCGGTATCAAGTACAACATCGGCAACGGCGGCCCTGCCCCGGAGAAGGTGACCGAGGCCATCTACGCCCGCACCCAGCAGATCCGGGAGTACCGCATCCTGCAAGCCCCGGATGTGGACCTGGATCGCCTGGGGGAGCAGCGGCTGGGATCCCTGACGGTTTCCGTCATCGACCCGGTGGCCGACTATCTAGGCCTAATGCAGCGCCTGTTTGATTTCGACGCCATCCGCGACTACCTGGCCTCCGGGGTTCGCATCGCTTTCGACGCCATGCACGCCGTCACCGGCCCCTATGCCCACGCCATCCTGGAGGGAGCTCTAGGGGCGCCCCAGGGCAGCGTCCTCAACGGCCAGCCGCTGCCGGACTTTGGCGGCGGCCGCCCGGATCCCAACCTGGTGCATGCCCGCGCCCTGGTGGAGCTGCTGTTTCGAGAAGATGGGCCGGATTTCGGCGCCGCCTCCGACGGGGATGGGGATCGCAACATGATCCTGGGCCGCCGCTTCTACGTGACCCCCAGCGACAGCCTGGCGGTGTTGGCCGCCAACGCCCACCGGGTGCCCGGCTACCGGGAGGGGCTGGCGGGGATCGCCCGCTCCATGCCCACCAGCCAGGCAGCAGACCGGGTGGCGGCCAAGCTGGGGATCCCTTGCTACGAGACGCCTACCGGCTGGAAGTTTTTTGGCAACCTCCTGGATGCCGGCAAAGTTACCCTCTGCGGCGAGGAGAGCTTCGGCACCGGCTCCCACCACATCCGGGAAAAAGACGGCCTCTGGGCTGTCCTCTTTTGGCTCAACATCCTCGCCGTGCGGCGCCAGTCGGTGCGGCAGATTGTGGAAGACCACTGGCGCACCTACGGGCGCAACTTCTACTCCCGCCACGACTACGAGGGGCTACCGGTGGAGGTGGCCGAGGAGCTGATGGAGCACTTGCGGCGCTCCGTGGCAAGCTGGGTGGGGCAGCGCTTTGGCTCCCAAACAGTAGCCTATGCCGATGACTTCAGCTACACCGATCCCGTGGACGGCAGCACCAGCCGCAACCAGGGGATCCGCATCGGCTTTGAGGACGGCTCCCGCATCGTCTACCGCCTTTCCGGCACCGGCACCCACGGGGCCACCCTGCGGGTGTACTTGGAGCGGTTTGAGCCGGATCCCAGCCGGCACGGCCTGGATCCCCAGGTGGCCCTGGCCGAGCTGATCCAACTGGCGGATCACTTCGCCCAGATCCGCGCCCGCACCGGTCGGCAGCAGCCGGATGTGATCACCTGAGAGTTCTGCCGAGAAGCTAGATCTCTCTGGGGGGAGGGATTGGGGGCAATGGCCGGCAGAGAAAGACGCTCGAGAGTGGCGGTAGGATGAGGAGGTGGGGACCCTTCCACAACGCCTCCACATCTTTTTTCTGTCTGTGTTCACTGCTCCTCCTGCGAGTTTGGCAGCCGATCCCATTGCCCCTTTTGCTCCCCAAACCTGGAGCTGGCGGGGTCACGCCATTCGCTACGTCGTCCAGGGATCTGGCTCCCCACTGATTTTGGTGCATGGCTTTGGGGCCTCCATTGGCCACTGGCGGCACAACATCCCTGTGCTAGCGGCGGCGGGATACCGGGTCTATGCTTTGGATTTGCTGGGGTTTGGCGGCTCGGCCAAGCCGGCCCTTGCCTACAGTCTGGAGCTGTGGGCCGAGCTGCTGGCGGATTTTTGGCGGCAGCATGTGCGGCAGCCGGCGGTGTTCATCGGCAACTCTATCGGCGCCTTGCTCAGCTTGCTCATGGCTGCCCGCTATCCCCAGCTTGTTGCTGGAGCCGTGCTGCTCAACTGTGCCGGCGGTCTCAACCACCGCTCCCACGAGCTCAGCCCGCTGGCCCGCCTTTTCATGGCCACCTTCACTGCTCTGGTGGCCTCGCCGGTCACGGGGCCCCTTCTGTTTGATTGGGTGCGGCAGCGGCAGCGGATCCGCGCCACTCTGAAACAGGTGTACTGCAACCCTGCCGCCATCACTGACGAGCTGGTGGAGATCCTCTACGCCCCTTCCTGTGAGCCGGGAGCGCAGCAGGTGTTTGCCGCTGTTCTCACGGCTCCCCCTGGCCCTACGCCGGAAGCGTTGCTGCCCCAGGTGCGCTGTCCGCTGCTGGTGATTTGGGGGGAACGGGATCCCTGGACGCCTATTCAGCGGGGTCGCGGCTTTCAAAACCATGTGCAGGGGATCGACTACCAATTTTTCCCTCTTCCCGATACGGGCCATTGCCCCCACGACGAGCGCCCAGAGATTGTCAACCCCTTGATTTTGAGCTGGCTACCCAAAGCCTTTGCCACGGCTTAGCCTTTCTTGGAGGCTTGGGTAGTTCTTTTGCCCAGGCCCAGCCACTTGCGCACCCTGTCTATCCAGCTCTGAAGGGGCGAAGGCTGGGGCCGAACTGCCACCTGAATGGGCTCGTCTTGAAACTCTTTGTCCTTAAGGCGAAAGCCAAACTCCAGCTCGTCTTTGACTTTGCTAAGACGGGGAAAGAGGCGGACGGCTGCTTTTTTGAGCTCTTCCTCGTTTTGGAAGATGGCCTGGTGGATGGCGCTGGAGCGACTGACCGCCAGGGATCCCACGGGCAGCCAGGGGTTGGGTTTGCCGGGCTCAGCTTGGCGGCGCCGGGCAAAAATGGCGAACTCCGGCATCCCCTTGGCTTTCAGCTCGTCGTAGCGTTTGGCGGCTTCCTTGCGCTTGGCCGTGTTGGCCTTGGCCGGTTTCTTCTCTGGCTTGGATTGGCTGAAACCCTTGGGCTGACTCATACTCCAGTAGGGCAACGGTGGATCCCCATAGCTTAGCGCAGAACGACTCCCGCCCGCGGGAAGATGCCATGCATGGCATGCTATACTTACAAAACCTTGGATTTGGATTGCTCCTCGGGATGTAGCGCAGCTTGGTAGCGCACTTCGTTCGGGACGAAGGGGTCGCAGGTTCGAATCCTGTCATCCCGATAGATTCAGGAAAATGTGGGGCAACGGCCATCCTTCGAGCCTAAGGCCCTCTTCCCCTTGGGCAGCAGAGGGGCAAAAGCGCAGCCTGCGGCACTCAGATCACTGGTGGGGTTGTAGGTGACGCAGCCAGGCGTTGACGTTAACGCGGAGCCGCTGCCCAAGCTGGAAGAGGCGGCGCAAGGTTTCGCCAGGGATCTCCTGGCCTTCTTCTCGAAGGTGGGTTGGGCCGCTCGCGCTCCCTTCAGCCAGATGCAGTTGAAGTTCTCTCTGCCGTTCCAGACCCAGCAGGTAGAGCTCCTGGAGGCGATCCAGGTTGATGGGCAGGCGCAGATCGTCAGCTAGTTTTAGCCACTCCTCCAGGTTGTGGAGCTGTTCGCCAAAGCTCTCCGGCTCAAAATCGTGGGCAAGGTGCCACATCCCCCGCTGCAAGAGCCGATCCAAAACCCGGGCCGCCTCCTCCCGCCGCAACTGACACCCCAACTGCTCCGCCTCGCGGGCGATTGCCCGCAACTCCAGCAGGTGATCCTGCTTGCCCCCTTCCACTTCCATCGCCCGCAAGCTGCTCAACAGGCGCTGGTTGAGAGTGATCTGCGCGGCAGCCAACAGCTCTTCCGGGATCGGCAGGCCATCGGCCCGAAAAGCCATCAAAACCCCGTAATTTTCCAGGTAGGTTTGGCGATAGAGCTGGGCCAGGCGATCTAACGTGTCTTGGGTAAGCCAGCGCAGCATCTGCTGCCGGTCTTCCTCAATCAGGGCGTTGAGGTCAAAGGTTTCCGGGCCAAACAGCTCTTGCAGGGTTAGGACTAGCTGGATGCGGCTGCGGGATCCAGATAGCAGGGTGGCTTTCAACTGCTCGTAGCTGCGCCGCCCTGTAAACGGCTTAACCCCACACTGAAAGTCCCAGCCGCCCAGATGGAGGAGAGCGTAGATGAGGTCGTGCTCTTCGCCGGTGTTGGGAAAGGCGAGCTTCACCCGCCCGACGAGCAGTGTGGATCCCCCTATAGCCAGGCGCTCCTGATCCACCGGCTCCAGCATATATCCGGGGGCTCGGGGCATGCCGTTGCACAGGGAAAGCAGGGCGTGCTGGGCCACCAGCCGCTGTGGGCTGATCAAAGCGGGGCGCACCAAAGCCCAGTAAACCCCCTTGCCATCTCTGTATAGGTCGAGGTTACTGGGAGCCTTGCTCAAGCGGCCCAGAAACTCTTCTTCCAGATCCACATCCGCCACTGCTGCCGCCAGCTCGATGGCCCGCGCCGCGTAGCGCAGGATCTGCACTCCCTCAGGACGCGAGAGCTCCTCGAAGAACCAGCCGCAACTGGTAAACATCAACTGGCCGTAGCGCTGCATCTCCAGTAGGCGCAGCACCTGCACTCGGTCTTCGGCAGTGAGGCGGTGGCTCTGGTGCTCCTGCAAAAACGCCTCGCAGCGCTCCCGATCCAAGATCACCTCGATGTAGCGATCCCGGGCCAGCCAGGGATCCCGCAGGTAGGCCTTGGCCTCCGTCTCGTAGATCTCGGCCAACTGATCCCGCAGCCAGTTGAGGGCCTCCCGCAGCGGTTGCCGCCAGCGCTGGTGCCAGCCTGGAACCGCCCCACAGCCGCAGTCGCGCGACCACCGTCCTACCCCGTGGGCGCAGCTCCAGGCGGTGACCGGCTTCAGTTGCACCTCCCAGGTGGGGGGATGGTGGCTGAGGAAGTGGCCGTAGTTGCCCACCTGCCACCCCCGCCGGGGAAACTCTTCGCAAAAGGCGTAGGCCAGCGTGCGCTCCACGCTGCGCTTGTGGTGGCCAAAGGTCTCGCCATCGGTAGCACAGTTGATCAGATAGGGTTCCCCTTTTCTGTCAGGGCGGATGGCCAGCCGGATCCGCTCCGCCAGCGACTGGGTGCTGTAGACGATATCGCCAAAGCCAAGATCCCGGGAGATAGGGCCATCAAAAAAGAAAATGTCCAGGTAGCCGCTGCGATCCTGGGTAAAGCAGCGGTAGGGCCGGCTGGGATCGATCTGACCCTGGCTGACATCGATCCATTCCGTTTGACCCAAAGGACGAATGCGCTGCGCCTGGCTGGGTGCCAAGATGACAAAGCGGATCCCGCAGTCGACTAAGGCTTTAACCGTTGCCGCATCGATGGCGGTTTCCGCCAGCCACATGCCCTCGGGAAAGCGGCCAAAGCGATGCTGGAAATCGGCAATCCCCCAGCGGATCTGGGTGTACTTGTCCCGCTCGTTGGCCAAGGGCAGGATGACGTGGTTGTAGACCTGGGCGATGGCATTGCCATGCCCCTCCAGCCGCTCGGCGCTGAGGCGGTCGGCAGTCAAGATGCGTTGGTACACTTCAACATCGTGCTCCTCCAACCAGGAGAGGAGAGTGGGGCCAAAGTTAAAACTCAAGAATTCGTAGTTATTGACAATGCGCACCACCCGCCCCTGCTCGTCCAGGATGCGGGCAAAGGCGTTGGGACGATAACACTCCGCCAGAATGCGCTCGTTCCAGTCGTGGAAGGGGGCAGCGCTGGGCTGGCGCTCAATGCGGTTTAGCCAGGGATCCTCCCGCGGCGGCTGGTAGAAATGACCGTGCAGCACCACGTAGGGAGCGGTGGTTGTAGCTCGCGGAGGCGGAGAGCTAGCATCAGCTAAAAAGGGAGCCGGATCCCCTTGCCCTGATTCGGCCGCCGGCATAGAGGCGTTTTTGGAGCCACTCGGCAGCATGAGACCCTACTCCTTGCCCGCCCTCGGAGCTTCAGTTCTGGGGAGACGGGCTGCTAGTTAACCTAAGTTCATATCCATACGTTACAGCGATCCCCGATCTGCGACTGTCAACGTAAAGGACTTGGACAAAAATTTGACGGCGAATAACTATTGCTTAGCAATCTTCTTGCGTTCCCCCAGCGAAGACTCTTGAGCAAGCCCGAAGATGACCCGATCTCACTGCCACTCGGAGTAACAAGCTATACAAAAAGCCTCACTGATGTCTCCAAGGCTCCCTCCTGGTGGCCGGCCATTGGCAGTTGTTCATGGATTTTGAGGACAGCTTCCAGGCTACAGGTGGCTGCGAAGCTTGTAGCTTTCCAGGGTGTTGGCCAGCAGCATCGTCACCGTCATCGGCCCCACGCCGCCTGGTACAGGCGTGATGGCAGCGGCCCGCTCTTTGACCGCTTCGTAGTCCACATCTCCCACCAACTGCTCAGATCCGTCAGGGTCTTGGATACGGTTAATGCCTACATCGACAACCACGGCGCCCGGCTTCACCATGTCTGCCGTGAGCAAGCGAGGACGCCCTACAGCCATGACCACAATGTCGGCACTGCGGGTTACTTCGGCCAGGTTGGGTGTACGGGAGTGGGCCACGGTAACCGTTGCGTCGGCGGCCAACAACATCAGGCTCAGGGGCTTGCCCACCAGGAGGCTGCGGCCGACCACCACCGCTTTTCGTCCGGCAATGGGGATCCCTTCCGCTTGCAACAGGCGCATCACACCTAGAGGCGTACAACTGCGCAGGCCGGGCTCGCCGCGCACTAGCCGGCCCAGGTTGAGGGGGTGGAGACCGTCCACGTCTTTGGCGGGGTCGATGGCCAGAAGGGGCGGGATGGGATCCCAGCCGGGGGGCAGAGGCAGTTGCACGAGGATGCCGTCGACGCGCTCGTCCTGGTTGAGTTGGGCGATGGCGTCGAGCAGATGGGCGGGGGAGTCTTGGGCGGAAAAATGGCGGCCAAAGGAGGCAATGCCCACTCGCTCACAGGCCCGCTCTTTGCCGCGCACATAGGCAGCACTGGCGGGATCCTCCCCCACCCGCAGCACCGCCAATCCCGGCGGACGCCCCACCCGCGGCAGCCAAGCTTGCACCTGAGCGGCCATCTCGGCTTGCAGCCGGCCAGCCAAGGCTTTGCCATCCAGGATCTTGGCAGACATGGGGGCCCCAGAAGACATCTTGACAACTTGACGATTGTTACGGGTCGAGCATTGTCCGTCAAGCCTCGGCGCAGCAAAGAGGCGACGGCAGAGCGGGATCCCTAGAATGCTTGCCAGTCTTCGTCGTCTTGGTTCAATTCCTCGATGAGGATCTCCACCTGCTGCCGCTTTTCCTCCAAAAACTCGGCGCAGCGCTTCAGGGTCTGGGCGGCCTGTTGGAAGCGCTCCACCACCTCCCCCAGATCCAGCTCTCCCGATTCGATCTGGGCAATCAGACTTTCCACTTCGGCGATGGCTGCTTCGTAGCGCCAGGGATCCTCACGTTTGCGGCGGCTCATGGCTCTCCTCCACTCGGGCCCAGAGGCTGCCCGAGGCCAGTTGTATCCTCAGCCGGGTCTGGGGCGGCAGGCGGTGGCTGCGGACCAGGGATCCCCGCTCGTCGCGCACCAGGGCATAGCCCCGCCTGAGAACGGCGGCAGGATCGAGGGCTTGCAGGTGCTGCTGGAGAGCTTGGTGGCGCTGTTGCTGCTGCTGGAGACGGTGGCGCACGGCCTGGACGAGGCGCTGCTGCTGTTGGGCTAGGCGCTCCTGGGCCTGCTGCAGCAGCCGCTCCGGATGCACCTGGGCTAGGCGGCGCTGGGCGTGGTGCCAACGCTGTTCAGCTTTTTCCAGAGCATGCAGGGTGCGCTCGACAAGCTGCTGGCGCAACTGGAATGCCTGGCGCTGCAGTTCTCGCAGATCGGGCACAACTCGCTCGGCGGCCGCTGTGGGGGTGTGCGCCGCATAGTCAGCAGCGTAGTCAGCTAAGGTCTCATCCCGCTGGTGGCCGATCCCGGTCACCACCGGAATGGAGCACTCGGCAATGGCCCGCACCACCCGCTCGTCGTTAAAGCAGGCCAAGTCCTCGCCGGATCCGCCCCCCCGGGCCACGATCAGCACTTCCGCCCGCCCGTCCCGCTCCACCCGGCGAATGGCCCGCACAATCGACTCCGGGGCCGCCTCCCCCTGCACCTGGGCTGGCGCAAACAGCACCCGCAGCCCGGGGTAGCGCTGGTTGAGGGTGCGGCGGATATCGCCCCAGCCAGCGGCGTCGGGAGAGCTGACGACGGCAATACACTGAGGGTGGGTGGGCAGGGGCCGCTGGTTGTCGAACAGGCCTTCGGCGGCAAGGCGGGCCTTAAGCTGCTGAAACCGCCACGCCAACAGCCCCTCGCCCGCCGGCAGCAGTTGCCAGATAACCAGGCGGTAGTAGCTGCCGCCGCTGTAGATGCCAAGTTGACCCAGGGCCAGCACCCGTTGCCCCACTTCTGGCCAGAAGCTGAGCCGGGCAGTCTGACTTTGCCACACAACCCCCTTGAGGAGGTCGCCGCTTTCCGGATCCACCAGGGTCAGGAACAGGTGGCCGTTGCGGCTGCGCTGGCAACTGGAGACTTCTCCCACCACCCACAGCCTGGCCAGGTAGGGATCCCCGGCCAGCAGCGATTTCAAGTAGCCGGACACTCCCCCCACCGAGAGCAGGGGCAAGCCTCTAGTCCTGAATTTACTGAACAACATATTGTCTTACGGAACTAAA